>NZ_JAYGIF010000019.1:0-38078 GCF_034931345.1 Pseudanabaena sp. CCNP1317
GCTCAAGCATCACTTCTGTCCTTTTTGTGGTTCTCCCTATAAGTCTAAACTGATTTCTCAAAGCTCGTCTGGGTAACGCTTTTAAGCCTATCTTGCAGGTTTTTACACGTATCCTGTAGCTACCCCAATAACAGACATCAAAAAGACAGGTTACATCCTGACTGAATAGATAGATTTGACAAAAAAGTAAAACCTTCACAAGGAAGATTTTACTTTTTGTAGAGATTGCCGATTAAGCAACAAGTTGCCTGTATCTTGCTTTCACGTTAGGTTTGATGCCTACGGGAATCGGGATACGTGCTGGGAATACTCGCAGACGCTCTTCTGCAAATACTCGGAACTTGGCGGTGTGATGTCTACCGCTATTGTTGACTGTCAGGTATACTCGCTCATCCAGAATTGCTTCAATAGTCGCATCTGGTAATTCTGGGCGTGGATACATTGGAAATATATCCTCATGTTCTTGCAAGAATAATTCCACAATCTCAACAAAGTGTTGTTTGGTCTGTTCAATGTCAAGACTAGTGATTAAGTCTGTGCCACACCATTGGGCGAATACTTTCTGCTCGATGCTAACTGAATATTTCTTAGCTCGAGCTACCCATTCTGTACCTTGATTGGTGGTTCGAGTAGATAGCAAACCTTGATAGCCTTTGTGAGTATAAATCATAGTTAATTTCTATTTTTCTTAGCTGGGCAAGAGCCTTGAGCGATAGCGACTAAAAAAAGCAGAGAGCAATATTGCTCTCTGTTTGTTCAACTAGAAGACATCATAGAAAGCTTACTTTTCCCGTTATCTTGCTGTTTCAGCATAACCGTCAATATTCTTACCGCCACAAGCCTTATTCCAGCGTTGTATATTGTTATTAAGCAATACTTATTGCAAATATACTTAGCCATGAAACTCTTGCCTAGAGAGCATTTCAGAGATGACGTGAAAAGTAAGCTAAATATTCGGCTCCTTTGTCGATCAATGCTTGCTGCGTGGCGATCATGGTGGCTGTGTTCATGTTTTTGGTTCTTGGCAATTAGCTTTTAGCTTTTAGCTTTTGGCTTTTGGTGTTTTAGGAGTTGTGGTTTGATGCTGAGATCTAGCTAATCGCTAATGGCTAATAGCTAATCGCTTTCTCCTTCTACGTTGGATATGGGTGATTTTTGGATGCTTTTCTTCAACATGCTGCTGTTCTGGTTGGACAGCGATCGCTAGTCGCAATCGTCCGCACAGGATGCTTTTGTATCTTTTGGTGGTCATATTTGACTCCATAACAAATTAGCCTCCTGATTTACATCGAGAGGCTTTTGGATGTTGCATATTAGGATTGGATTTAGTCTGGCTTATCTACGACAAATTCTGCTTGCAGTCTGTTTTTGTTGACTTCATAGGCTTGTTTAGCGGTCAGGAATGGATGTGCGATCACATAGGAGCTAAATCCGCCATCGGTGCGGATAAAGCAAACTACAACTTGATTTTCGGGCTTGTAGTCTCGAATCTGTCTCTTCTCTTCCTTTTGGAATGGGTTGGGATATCCCGATTCTTTGGCAATGCGCTCTGCTGTGGCTTGGCTTAGATAGCAGCCATAGCTTTCGGAGTTCAGCCATTTTTGATAGGGGCTGATGCCGATTTGCGATTCTTTGGATTTGCTGACATCGATGATGATCGCTCCTCTTCCTTCGCTTTCATAGCCGTGCCATGCTACTGCTAGCAGTAGTTCAAGGTTTACACGAATGAATTCCACATGGCTTTGCCGCGATTCGCTGCCACTGGGTAAGTCAGATGCATTATATTTCCACACCATTATTTTTTTCTACTCCTTATATTCGTCACGAAACTCCTGCTAAGGACTTTTGACAGACCTTTGTGCTAGAGAATTAGCTTACCCATACTCTTGTAGTAGAATGGGCAAGCTTAGTTCAACTGCAATGGTTTATATCTTTAAATTTTTCAGAGCAGTCTTGTATTTTTCCACTTTCTAGCATTTGCTGAATTGTTCCAGCTTTTGAAGGCAAGAAAGCCACTGCATCTCGATCGCATTCGAGAATTTTGCAACCATAATGGTCTTTGAGCCTAGATGCTATCTTTTTTGTTGATAACTTGAAACTCACTATTACATAATATTTGCTATTTTTATACAGTGACATTTGGCAATTTTCTTTGTTCATTTTTACATCTCAAATCTTCACAGACTTTTAGCGATAGCGCATTTTTCTGAAAGCCTTCAAAATTATGATGCGAACTCGGAAGAATTTGGATAAGCTAAGATTGAGTTACAGCTTTGCTTCATTTTCTTAAGTGCCTGAAAAGTTTTTTAGCCTGTAGTCTACTCAAATATTGATGCCTCATTATGACCGATCGCCATACGATTGAACTACCAAATTTACAATTGTCATATCTATCTTGGGGACAGGGGAAAGAGCCTGTCCTATGTTTACATGGCATGGCGGACTGTGGTTTAGTTTGGTCACATTTTGGGCAGTTTGTTACGTCTCAAAGCGATCGCTATTGTGTTGTCGCTCCCGATCTACGTGGACATGGAGAAAGTACCAAACCTACTGATAATTACTCCTTTGAGAGCATTATTGATGACTTAGAAGGCTTAATGCTATCTCTAGGATGGCAAAGTGCTCATATTATTGCTCATTCATGGAGTGCCAAAACTGTTTCCCTTTGGGCACAACAATCACCACAACGTTTTCGTAGTTTAATTTTTGTCGATCCCTTTTTCATGGGACGTTTCCCTTGGTGGGTAAGACTTACTTTTCCTCTTTTCTATCGCGTCTTACCTTTCTTAAAAATTGTGGGCACATTCCCTACCTACGCCGAAGCCGAGAAAATTGCTCGAACTCTTAAGCAATATCGTGATTGGACTCCATTCCAAGAAGCTGTCTTTCAGGCTACGATTGCCGAGCAACCAGATGGTTCTTGGCGCAGTAAGTTTCCCGTCCAAGCACGAAATCTTATTTTTGAAGCAATTTTAGGAATCGACGGGCTAAACCAATCCATCACTGTACCAACTCTTTTTGTCCAACCAAAGCAAGGGCTAAACCAATCTGAATGGCAGCTTAAACCCTATAAAATCTACTGCTCAAATCTCCAAATCTGTAAAGTGGATGGAAACCATTGGGCTTTTTTAGTCGCTCCAGAATCTTTTGATGAGGTGATTCTCCAATTTCTATCTAACATTCAGCGTGAGTTAGGAGATTGCTCAAAATCAGGATGAATTTACCTCAATGCCCAACTTGTCAAATTTATCGCAATGGTTGCTCAGTACATCCTCAAGGTGTTATTGGAGATGATTGTCTTGATTTCCGACTGAGGTATGAAGTAGAAAAAGTCAAACTAAAGCTGACATGTATAGAAAAGCAGGTTTTTCTATACATGTTTTCATAATATGTATAGAAAAACCTGCTTTTCTATACATATTATGAAAACTTACTTTCCATGCACATTACTCAATAAGTTAAACAGCGCAATGTTAATGTAGTAGTTATCCCGTCCTAGTTTTTGCCTACTCATCAATCCTATTCTGGTCATTTCGTTTAAGTATCTTGTTGCAGTGAGGCGCGTTACCTGTAAACTTTGGACGACAAATTCTACTTTGCTGTAGGGATGACTAAAAATAATGTTGAGCAAATCTTGACTATAGATTTTGGGTAGTTCTCCTCTTAATTTTATTTTGTATTGCTGCATCAAATCCCTAATGCTGTGAATTAGCACTATGGTTTGTCGAGAAGTCTGCTCAATCCCTTCTAGCATGAATATTAGCCAGTCTTCCCAATTTCCTTCAGTGCGAACCTCTTGTAATAAACGATAATATTCAGTTTTAGATTGGTTGATATAGCGTGAAAGATACAGGACTGGACTACCGAGTAAGCCTTGCTTGACCAGATATAAGATGTTGATGATTCTTCCTGTTCTGCCATTGCCATCATAAAACGGATGTATGCTTTCAAATTGATGATGGATTACTGCCATTTTGATGAGTTCGTCCCAGTCACAGAGAGTATCATCATTTATAAATTTTTCGAGATTACTCATCAACGCTACTATTTCGTCATAGTGCTGAGGTGGTGTATAAACTGTCTCTCCTGTCTGATCGTTCTTCAATGCAGTGCCAGATAGTTTGCGGTAGCCAGCACGATTTTCTTCTATACAAGCGTGTATTTTGAGAATGTCGTTGTTCGTCAATAGTCCTGTCTGTTTAACTTGGATAAATCCATTCCGTAAGGCTGTGGCATAGTTATATACCTCCTTTGCAGCGAGACTAACAAACTGCTCGGCAAGACTATCGCTTCGATACAAATCATCATGGGTTGTGATGATATTTTCAATTGCTGAGCTATCTTTCGCTTCTTGTAAAGATAGAGTATTAATCAAGATGCTTTGGTTAGGAATACTTGCGGCAACTCCTTTTAACTCGGCAAGTGCTTGATGTGCTTTTGCCAGTTTTTTTAAGACTGCTTTGCTTTCAATATCGATATCTAAAGGCAAAGTTGGTAATGCGTTGTCCATTAATAGAATGGTTCTTGTTCTGAGGATTATCTAGTAAAGTCATAGCACAGGAGTAAGCATCCGCCAAGCAAATACTTACTCCAATACTTAATTAATTTAGAACAATGTCAATTGTTCTCTTTGCTCATTTACATTCTTTTGTGGAATCATAAGCTGTTTACCTACTACTGTAAAGTCAGACATTGACTTGAATACAATCGACTCTGGTAGTTTCATGCTACTCACGGTTAGATCGAGATCTCCCACAAGCTGCACGATTTGTTCAAGCCAGTTTTCCGAGTCTTGGGCTACCCAATCCTCGAACTTTCTCTGACTCAATGCTTCCACGATCGCTGTTGATGGTGGTTCTAGTGAAGCCGCACTAGAGTTTCTGTCCCAGAAGATTTCTCTTGATTCTTCTGGTTCTTCCGCATCTAATCCATGGTCTAATTCATTTTCATCAACAGGAGCTTCATGGGCGATCGCATCAAACATCTCCTTCAAGAATCCTAGCCGATTTGATTTCTGCTCGTATTCCTGTGCTTGCTCAAAGGGCTGACTAACCCGATTTTGGAGAATTGGCAGTTCTTGTCTATCTCGTTCGAGAGTTTCTTGGGCTGTGGTTAGCTTGGCGGCGATCGCATTTCTCACCACATGCAAGAGCGAACTATAGGGCTGCTGGCACTCTGCATTAAATTCATAGCCTGAATTGATGCTCATACCAATATACCCATTCACCTCTGAGCCAAATCTGCTCAGAAATACACTCAGTCTTGCAAATTGTCCAATTTGGATTTGGGTCAATCGATAGCTTTCCTTCAACCTTTGCACTTGTTCGGTAATGTGATGATCGATGAGTACGGCTTTATCTAGCATCACTCCGCGATCGCTGATGAATTGTTTCAAATTAGCTTGGGCAACAGTAGCTAGATCGGCTTGAATGCGCTGAATTTGGGCGGGATAGTTGGTATTAATCCATTCAGCCTTTCATGACAGTGATTTCTTAATCAATTACCTTGAGATAGGAGAGCAGTGACATCGTTAACCGCTAACAATGCTTTCTCTTGAATATCTTGTAAGATAGGATCTGTCGAAATACAAGATTGTAGCGAAGCAATTGACATTGCATAAAAGACATCATTTGCTATATTGATAGATTTTTTATTGCAGATTCTTTTAAATTCATGAGTTACAAAACATAAAACCGCACTGAAAAAGAAATGTCCTCTTATGTGAGAACGTGGTTTGAAGTCTTTGAGAAGTTCGGCTAATTCATCAAATTCTTGGATGTCTAAATTAAGCGTTTTAATAAAATCAGTTATTTTTCTAGAATCAAACTTTGGAGTATCATTTCTAGTTAAGAAAGGAAAACAATATTCTTTTACACATGGTTGACCAATATTATTTTTTTCAATCAAAAAATCAGCAATCATTAATGGATAAGTAACTGAATCAAATTCTTCTAACCAAGAATTTATACCATGAGATTCGTATTCAATATCGTGAGACAAATTTCGGATAATTGACGTAATATTAAGTGTAAATAGCATTAGATTCTCTATGCTATGGCATTTAGTTTCTACAATTCTTGGATGATTATATAAGCGGTTTAACAGCAATCTATAATCACTATCTATAGCTACGACAAATTTAGCTCTATCATCCCGCATTTCATGGATGTATTTTTGAACTTCTAAGCGACCACCTACTGGTTTAAGTTTTCTTTTATAACCATTCAATTCACTTGGAAAGAAATTACTCCAGAATGGGCAATCACTTGAACCTTCTACGATTACAAGATAGAATCCACTATAAAACAGATGACTATTCAAAGTCTGAGCATGAATCACCCTCAACACCGTCGGGATGGATGGCACAGACTAGGTAGTTGCTGTGGACATTGTTGATGCAGCGATCGCAGTCGGGTATTTTGGGCATTGGTTTTTTATAGATATAGCGATCGCATAATGTTCAAGTGGGATTTTGACAAGACTTACTGAGATGTTAGCTTTTAAGAGTCATGGTATAGATTGCTAAAAACCCAGTCCAACAAATAACCATGATGAAAAGCACAACCTAGCTCTTGTTTGCCGACAGTGGGTAAATGTCCTTTTGGAGCATTGATTGCATAGGATGTCTCACGGTCAAAACGCCATTCTTCAGCACCAGCACTCAGCCAACCAAGCACAATAGCTAGCGCAGATATTGCAGTCCATCTTCCGTTTATGGGATATTTTTCTCTAACTACTGTCTTCCCTAACTCTTTTGTCTCAGCAAGAATATCTTGGTAGATTTGCCATTGGACGCTAAAGCCAAAATGACCATTGCTATGCTCGACCCAAAGGCGATCGATTTCTTCTAGTTCTTCCGTTGAAAAAGCTTTGATTTTTGGAATAAGTGCTTTCCTTACGGATAAACCAGAATCGATTTCGAGATCTTCAGAGTTAATTTGAAAAGTTAATCGTTTCGTTTCTAAATCTGCTTCTTGCCAGTTTTGGGCAACTAGAAGATCTTGCAGCGTTTGATGGTGAGAGTAAAGCATAGATGGGATTTTCAGGATTTTGCAAATGTTTATATCCTATGGCGATCGCAGTCGGTTTTTTGGGGACTTGTTCTATGGGAAAGCAGCCATTAATTATGATGTCACGCTATCCGTTACAAAGTGAGATCGCATCTTGTAACACATGGCGATCCATACCTAAATCACCTTATTCAATCTGTGCAGTAACCATTTGACTTGAGATAAGAATCATCATTAATCTGAGCATAATGGGTTTATTAATCAAAAGACTTATTTCAAATGACATAAATATTAAGCTCATCGTGAAAAAGGCTTGCGAAACAAATGGCACAATGTTAAGTTTCATTACACACAATAGAACTTAAACAAAAAAACTGCTATGTCTCCTATTTTTTCTCCTAACTTTAACAACTTTGAAAATATTAGCCAATCTCAAGCTTGGTCTCTATTTTTTGCGTTTGGAAGAAATTCTAGCCTTTTAGGTTCAGGACGCTCTAATGGTCGCCTTTTCACTTTAGCTCTGACAGCAACAGTGGTTGCATCAGTTGTGGAAGTATTAATTTTATCTATCTAGCCCAAGCTTCAACTAATCGAAAGATGGCAAAAAAGAAATGATTTTAAAATTTATTGTTGCATTACTTACCGCCAAGACTTCTCGCAAAAAAAGAGCATTTCCAAAAGAGAAAATCAGAATATCTAATGCGCTGCGGTTTTTATAAATAGCGTTCTATTGTCCTTTTCCGATATGGCGATCTGTAAAAATGTAGCGATAAAATTTCGTCTTATTTTGCGAAACATCCGATCGCCCCAAAATTTGCGATCAGTACTTTCAGCCCAATCGTCAAGCAGACTTTGCACTAAAGTTTAATTCTCACATCATAGTAAGAAGCACCCTAGACATTATCTAGGGTGCTTCTTAGTGTATGCACTGGGGCATTGTGAAGAGAGCGATCGCAGTCGGGTAGTTTTGGTATTACTTGAATGGGTAGGCGATCGCATTGGTTCTAGCGAAACATTCGGTTCTAGGGGAAAATAGTCAGTGATTTATTTTCCATTTGTCGTTAATTGCTATCACCATTTTAGGGATTTGCTTTCTTGAAATCTTTTTTTCTCAAAATTTATCATCTAGTACGATTTTGGCTATAGCTTTATGTATATCAAATATATTGAAAACACGACAATTGTTACTGCTCGAAATTTGCTACTTACATTCTTAGATCTGCGAGGATTTGTGAATGATACAAATAATTGGAATGAGAAATTACTTTATCGGAATCCATCAGGCTACTTCAGATTTCAACAGTTGGTTGCAATGTTTAACGCCTTTGACATCGAATGGAATCCAGAGGCATTTATCAATGGGAAATTTATAAAATACGACGATCCGAGATATACCTCATTATTAGGTAAATTTCACATTTCAATGTTGGAAATGCTACCAGTGGACATGAGAAGAAGCATAAATTACGGTCATGGGTTTGGCGTTCACAGCAATCAATTAAACGAGTGTTTTAGCATCCTCTTCAAGTATCGAGAGCATGTTGAGAGGATATTAACATTTTCAAACGGTGTACTCGCTACAAGCGGTCTTTACTTTTTTGCTCATGGGAAAGCAGATGAGTTGAATCGGATCGTCAGAGAGAATATTGACATAATTGATGACATCCTTATTGCTATCATCTGCCCAGAGGGAAAACAATTTTCGATGGTACAGATGGTAAATGACTATGGCTATCCAGATGTAGATCTCCGTAAGATTGATTTAGAAGATTTGTAAATAAACCTAAATCCTTTGGATGTAACTAGAAATTGCAAAAATTTCACGCCAAGCGATCGCAGTTTGTAACACCACCCGATCCAATAATGGCAGTATGGTCATTGCAACCAGAATAAGGCTTTACCCATGACTGCAAAAGAAATCATCGATCTCCTCTCGACCCTATCCAAAGATTTACTATTCCCCAGTGAATCCGAATAACCGTTTACTTGGAAATCTGCAACCCTCACACCTGAAACTATCCTTGAGCGATCGCAAAAACCTGCGGACACAGCTATTGAAGAAATCCCCCTAGAAGATTTCTTTGCCCCCGTTGTCACCGATGAAGATTGGTTTGAAGATGAAGATCGACAAGTCGCGCAAAGGTTTCGCGATCTTCAAGCAGCGATCGCTACTTTAGAAAATGTCCATGTTTTCAAAGTCGGCAAAATCGAGATCGATGTTTATATTGTTGGTGCGATCGGTCCCGATCTTGTAGGGCTAAAAACTACAGTAGTCGAAACCTAACAGCCTTTCTTTGATTCGATCTGCTTTTGGATGTCGAGCGGCACGTTGCTTAAAAAGTCATAGCCCATTAGTTTCTCAACGTCGCTAACAGTTGTACAGAAATCTGTCCATTTAACGTCAGTTCGACAGAGTAGACAAAAGCAAAAGAAAAGCTGAGACTAGGTTTGACAAACTAAAAGCCTCAGCAATATGAACAGTATCGTATCGCACTTGGATATCATTTGCTCATAGAAACCTACTCAAATCAAAGTCTTCTTGGTCTCCTCTATCTTTTTCATCTAGTAGTAGCAACAAAATCCCGTCTGTATAATCCACACTTCCTTGTAAAGCATTCTGTAGAACTTCAAGTCCTCCATTGGCATATTCTTCAAAGATTTGAACGCGGATATTTCCAGATTCTTCCTCAAGGGCAAGGCTTTTAGGATCTTTGGTATGGGCGATCGCTATTAAATTGATTACAGGCTCATAGCCTCTAGCTAAAAACTGATCTTGAGGAATTGGATCGGGTTCTTTTCTTGATGTTTTGCCAAGAGGAATCTTTTTTCCTCGTTTAGCTCCAAGCACAGCCGCAAAAGTCATCACGTCAGCATAGGTCTGAAATGGTGCAGTGGGGTTTTCGGCTGATCTTAAAGACCGTACTAATTCAGCTTTGTCTTCAGCAATATAAACTCTACGAATGCTCATTATTTGCCCCAAACTCCGCCTTATCATTCGCGATCTTTACCCTTGCATCAGCCATTCTTACTTATTCCTTAATACCCAATCTAAAAACATCATACACACAACCAGCCGCCTCATTAACTTCAGTCACCATCAAACCAGCCATCATCAACAAGCGATCGCCTTTTACAGTGCGTTATAATCTTTATATATTTTACCTGAATATATTATTTCTTAAAATCAATTTAAATGAGCAGCATTAACTCTGAAAATTTTAAATTTAATCTATCTACGCTCAGTATTGCGAACTTAAATGATGAGGACAAAGAAGATCGTGCATATTGGCTTCTGAAAAGTCCAAAAGAGCGATTAATTGCCCTAGAATATCTACGTCAAGTATTGTATGGCTATGATCCAAATACCTTCAGACTTCAAAGAATTTTTGAGATTGCTAAACTTCCATCAAGTTGATAGTCATAGGTTACTCTGCCCTTCTAGAAACTCAGCAAAACCAATTAATTCTCTTCTTGATAGCTCAAAGGCAATAACCAAATCTTTTACTCCATCTCCAATGATTTCGGAATCAAACTCAAAAGCATAGACATGACGAACAACATGGCGAAACTTACGATAGCCATTGAGCATTTCTTTACAAATTTCTGAAATTACCGCAGGGCGAATATTCGATAAATCATTACTCATTTGCATCAACAAAGAATAATGCCATTCATTACCTTCAGGTCTTTCACCATCAATACGAGTGGCAATAATTTCAAAAAGCCTTTCTAGTCCACCATAAAAGCCATGCAAACTTAATGCCACACTATCAAGATACAAATCATCATTAGTTTGTAGGAACTTTTGCCAACCTGCGATCGCTCTCTCCACAAGCATTTCTATTTCAACCAAATCATTCCTAATTCGCTCAGCGATATCTATTAGAGAACTTTTCAAATTGCTAAACCCTCTCTATTAATGCGTTCTGCGATAGCTTGACGACAGCGATCAAGATTCACTAGATCAACCTTAAAATCACGGGCAAGAAGTTCTATATCATCCACAGCTTGATAAAACTGTTTAAAAGTTAATCCACTAATCGCCAAATCAATATCTGAGTACCTTGTAAAACGCTCTTTATTTGTTAATGAGCCAAAAACAATTATTTGCTTTGTCCTATAGCGATCACGTAATAAGCCTGCTATTTTGTGAACAATTTTCCATGCCTCAGTCCATCTCGCCTCATCCTGTAAGCTATCTAAATTTCTGGATGGGCAATATGCTTGGCGTTCATAGAGCGTTAGTTCAAGAGCAGTTTTTGTCATAGTTGATAATTTCAAAAAATTTGGAGCTTATACTGCATCTATAACTAGACAGCTAACTTGTACATCATTTTATAACAAATTTCATTTATCGTTAAAAAGCGATCGCATACAAACTAATCACATCATAAACAACCGAATTATTTCGCCCATGCAGAGAACCATTAGCCGCCATCTCAATCCTCATAGTATCGTGATCATAATAAAACCTAGCCATTTCTTCATGAGCAGGATCGTCTGCAAGCGCTAAAAACTCGTCCCACGTTGCCTTAACCCAGCGATCGCTGACAATTTCTGCTTTAGGATTCGTAACTGTATTAACCATGATTCACCTCCAAGACTTCAGTATATTCATAATCATAGGCACTCTTTCGCACTAACGGATAGCTCTTGCCATAGAGAACGATGTCATCGGTTTGAGTGTCAGGTTTATTAGAGTTGAATACAAACACATATTCTTTACCAATGCGGGAAGTCATCTCTTCTTCAACTTCCACACGCCATTGGGTTTTAGAAACCATCACTAAAAGCTGATTTGCTAACTGAGGAATCAATCTTGCCACCTGCCGACGGTAAATTTCATCCAGACTTCCAAAGGGCGAATCCATCACCATTGGGAAAGTGCTGCTATCAGGTCCCATGACTAGACCAGACTTGCTCCATTCCCTTACGCGATCGATAATGCTACCGATAAAAGACAAACTGAGAATCTGATTCTCACCCGTAGAAGCCCCCGATTGAACCTCTTGACCAGCCACAGTTTCTACTAAGCTCAATTCATACTTTTCACTTAGTCTTGGTGTTTGCGCTTTGAACGAGATCTGGCTAAAGATTTCACAGATCCGAGTTTCCAATTGCTTACGAAATAGCTCATTACGGTTAGTCTTTAACTCGCTCAGGAGATCGATCGCCTGTTGGGCTGCATCAATGCGTTTCTGGGCAAGCTTTTGCTTACCTTCATTTTGCTTACTACTCTTAATTTGCTTCTGAAGATTTTCAATTTGCCCTTGATAATCAGTCCATTTCTGGAGCTTCTTACCCTTCTCTAAGGTTAAATCCTCAACCTTGCGATCAATCTCATCAAGGCGAGTTTGCATTTGCCGAATATCCTCAACAGGACTCTTGCGTAACTGTTCGCTAATTGACTCTAGCTCTAATTCAAGGCGAGAGATGGCTGTCTTGAGTTGATTGATATTAGATTGCTTAGTATCAATACCCTGCCAAAAATCCGTAGCCTGTTTCTCCACCTCATCGACAAAACCTTCCAGTTTCAGAGTGGCCGTTTCCACATCTGCTAAACCTGCTTTCTCTAGCCAAGACCTGACCTGCTCATAGTTAGGAGAACCATCATGCAAGGCTGCACCACAGATGCATTTACGCCGTTCTAATAGGTCTAGCACAAAGGTCTGTTTAATATCCGCAGGTAGTTCGCCGCGTTCATGCAGACCACTAACCATTTCTCGAAAATCTGCGATCGCACCCGTCAGAAAGACACTATAGCCCTTGGTAGAAATATCTACCTTCAGTTGGTTCTTTAAACCGCGCAAGTTACTACGATTTTCACGTTCTTGTTGCTCAAGAGCCTCACGCCGCTTTTGGATTTCATCAATACCACCCAATTCTGTCAAGCGTTGATTGCAAGATGCTTTCAGTTGATTTTGCGCGTCTAGTTCCTGTTCGATTTCCTTAATTCTTACTTCGCAATCGGCACTATCATTCTCCAGCTTTTGCTTTTGCGAAATCAAGGTTTTAGTTTGGGCATCACCGATGCTTTGAAGTTCATCCTCAAGGGACTTTCTCGCTTCCTTAAGATGTTTAATCGCATTGTCCAAAACCTGTACCCCTAAAAGCTTTTTGGTTGCTTCCGCAATCTCATTGCGATTGTCCGATCGCACAATTTGCTCGATTCGCTCACCATCAAAGAAGAAGTACTGATGCAAACTCTTCGGTAAAATGCCATTAATTACGGCTTCAGGATGATTTTGAGTCACCCAACGTCCATCATCTCCTGCCACTTGCAAAAACAACTCACTTTTGTTGTACTGAATATTTTTCTCGCCATTATTAGCAAGCTGATAGGCGCGAGTTAACCGCCGCACCCGATAGCGCTTAGCATCATGCTCAAATAAAACTTCAGCCCAGCATTCTACTGGCTGATTTAATTGTGATTCTGCGATCGCCTGACGGTTGACAAGCTGTTCAGAATCGCCAAAGGCTGAGGTGAATTTTTCGTATAGCACCCATGTAAAAGCATTGAGCAGCGAGGTTTTACCCGAGCCATTATTGCCATGCATGATCGTAATATTGCGATCGTCCAGTCTGGCTAAAACGATTTCAGGCGTTTGCTGATAAAAACAACGAAAATTAAAAAGCTTGATCGAGATTAGCTTCATTGCACAGCTTCCTTAACAATTTTGAGAATATCTTCATTAATCCGCCCCAATTCATTTTTGTCGAGCCGATCCTTTTCGATCTTTAAGACATTACGAATAATTTGTTGAACTTCAGGCGGAGCTTTTTCAATTGGCTCATGAAGACTACTTAGACTTTGAACTTTACTCATTGCAAACTACTCATACGTTTATCGATTTTATCTCAGAAACCATTTAAGAATTGCTTAGATCCCCCCCAGCCCCCCTTAAAAAGGGGGGAGAATAAATTAAATTATCTTCTTCCCCCTTTTTAAGGGGAATTGAGGGGGATCTCTTAGAGCTTTTGACCGCAGAAAGTAATTCTTATAGCAATGTAAGTTTTGCTTAGGACATAAAACCAAAAAGATGAGTGGCGGCGCGAAGCGCCGCCACTCATCTTTTTGGTTTTGATTTGTCCTATCTATCTCTTACATTGCTATAAATGATTCCTTAGACAAAGCCTAAATCTTCATGAATCTGTAGGTTGTCTGACAAATAGGACTTGTACAAAAGAACGCATCGTAAGGGCAATTCATGAATTGCCCTTACGATGCAAATACTATAAATCCATTAATCCATAACGTTGTTGTAAATCCAATAGCTTTAGTCTTGCCTCACCACCGTTATCTGCTAAATTCGCAAACTCAACAAAGCGCTGCAATTCCTTTTTGAGTAGATTGCGTTCAACGTCAATTGTCTCTCTCCCCAAATCAGGCGGTAACACAATCATGTCAAACAAAGTTGCCCGTTTTTTATGAGATTGCGATTCCTTACAGGATGCATACTGCCGCAAAATCCTCCCTCGACGCTGAATAAATTGACGCGGATTGCTGCTACTTGCCAACATAATCGCAGTTTGAATTGCAGGAATATCCACACCTTCATCTAAGCAACGAATTGCCACCAGTCCCTGTAATTCTCCAGATTCAAATAAAAGTCGTAAATTCTCGCGGTCTTCTAAAGATGTCTCAGCAGTATATGTGTTAACCCGATATCCCAATTCTGAACCTAACAACTGCGCCACCGCATCCAACTGCCTCGTACTTTCTTCAGTAACTTGATCCTCAACCGAGCCGTCACCACAATAAATCAATGTATGTGATGTATCCAAACGTTGCTGCATCAGTTCTCGCAAAGCCACCAACTTATTCGCCGCCGAACCCAATAGCCTAGCCCTTTGCATCAATAAAGCCGCTACCATCTCGTTATCATCACGATCGCCATCAAAAGCGATCGCCCTGCCAATCTTCTTAGTTAAATCAGCATATTTCTCAGTCTCGGATTCCGTTAGCTCTACCAAAATCGGATAGTAAAGATAATGCACCAAGGCTCCTGCCCTAATTGCATCCGCTAACGTAAATTCTGGCTGAATCACCGATCCAAAATAATCAAATATAGCCTCCGTTCCTTGGTCATCAAAATATCGCTCTGGAGTTGCTGATAGAGCTAGTCTTAAACCAACATTGCGCGGCAAACTCTCAACCAAACGTCTTGACCCTAAATTATGAGCCTCATCACCCACGATTAGAGTTTTCTCAGGCAAATAGCGCAACTGTGACTGTAATCCCTGACCGATCAGCGTTGCATTGGTGGTAATAATCGTCAGAAATTTTTGATTACCCGATCGCACGTTATAAAGTTGGGTAGATAGACGATCTTGCCAATTATGAACACTTTCAAAAGCCAAGATTGGCTCTAGTCCAAATTTCTGACATTCCCTTGACCATTGAATTACCAGATGTCGATAGGGACAAACAATCAGTAAAACCTGCAACCCAATCTTTTGATAAAGTTCCGTCGCGATCGCCAATGCAGTAATCGTTTTACCGCTACCCGTCGCCATTTTCAATGTGCCACGTCCATTATTCTTAAACCAATTAGCGATCGCCTGTTTCTGATAGTCTCGCAATTCCAAATTAGCAGGCAATATCGGAATACCGTGATTTGGAGTTGTCCTGATCGCAATGTAATCTGGCTTAGGCTCGGTCATGACGGTAGTTCTCTTAGTAAACTCATCAATGGGGAACTGGTCAGGACGTAAACGCAACAGCGATCGCCTTGCAGCTTCAGGAAAGTCGATAATTTCTAACATCGGTGTTTCATTTTCCCACAAGCGCCGAAAGTTTTCGGCTTTGCTTAATGTGCGCTCTCTGACTCCCTCATCCCAAGAACAGAACACATCTACACATTCAAAGTTATCCAGCAAAGCGCTGGCACTCTCGTTTGCCGACCCTGTAAAAGCGATAATATTCCCCGCATTATCCTCAAATATGCCTAACTTCTCATGATAAATACCTCGATTACGGATATCTTTTCTAATGGCTAGTTTTATTTCCAATAGATTATGACTCAATAACCAAGCGAGACAAGCCAAACGATCTTGAATTACCTGTGAAAACTCTTGATCGATCTCTCGGATTAGGTTTTGAGTAATTACCTCTTCTCTTTGCCTAAGCCCCAAAGCGATCGCCTCAGCATCCTGCTCTGACAAACAGGGGGAAGCAATTAGCCGCATCCTGCCCCCCGACTGAATCAGCGTAAGCATTCCCCTAGCCACTGAAGCCATCGACGTACTGGAAAAAAATCCTACGGCTCGGCTATAAAGTCTAGAATTCTCTAGACAAGGAATATAAAAATCTTGAACTAGATCGTCGCGATCGCTACGGTATTCACTTTGAAGATTCAGATCGCTTAGCACAAGTTTTAGATATTAGTCGAACTATCCAATTAAAGCAGTAAGGGTTTTCAAAAGACAAAATGGCGTAGCCATTTTGTCTTTTGGTAAGACAAGGGACTGTAGCTATATAAATTGGTAAGTAGCTCACCATAATTAAAACCTACAGCGCTTTGCGCTCAAATCCAAACCAAAGAAAAATTTGAAAGCGTTGCTCCGCAACGCTTTCAAATTTTTCTTTGGTTTGTTTGATCGGTAATGTAGCGGGCGAGACAGCTTCTAGTTTTTTTAGTTTACTTATGCCTAGCTACTTATTACACTATTGGTAAACCTAGCTAGAACTGATTTTATGTCATCCAATGGTTCAACTATGCTATCTATGCAAGCTACGATCTCGAAAGGAGCTTTACGACGAGTACATCATATTGCTTTGAATGTGAGAGATATGCAGGTTTCTTGTGATTTTTATGGTAACATTTTGGGGTTGCACCAACTCATTGGCGAAGAAGTTCCCAGCACTCTAATCGATCTAGTAGCAGCAGGCAAAGTAGCAAACTTTAGAACTCCCGATGGCACAATTCTTGATTTGTTTTGGGAACCAGAACTTATGCCGCCCGATCTCGATCCGCAGCGACAATTTACCCGTGCTAATCATCTAGCCTTTGATATTGCTCCTGAATTGTTTGAGCAAGCAGTGGCGATATTGCGATCGCATCAAGTTCAAATTGAGGGAGAGCCTGTTACTCGTCCTACTGGTAGAGGGATTTATTTTTACGACCCCGATGGATTTTTGATTGAAATACGCTGCGATCCTATTTAGGAGCGCTATAGTTGAAATGGAAACTACGAAGCAGGTTCGCATTTTTTTCTCTTATGGTTTGTTTTGATTGGTAATTGCTGTAAGCGATTGATTTGTCAATCATCTGAATATTTAAGATATAGCGATCGCACTTTCTCTTTGAACTTTTCGCGCACATCATCAGGTTCAATAATTTCGCAATCTTCGGCATAGGGCATAATTTCGCGATAGAACCAAAAAGTGTTGTTGATTTTGCGGATTATTTGGCGTATGGGGGGATTGCAGTCGAGCCATGTGTTATCGATGTCTTCGTCTCTTGGTTTATATGCAAAGGCGAGGTTTCCCGATAAATTAAAGGTGACATGAATTTGATCGAGTTGCGATCGCCATTTGCCGACAATGGGAGTAATCGCGGCTTCGGGGGGAATGCGGTCAAGTCTGAGGGAACGATTATGTTGTAGGGCTGGAACTGTATCGGTTCTGGCAATGTCTTCACACCAACAGTCAAGATAAAGTCGCTTGTCGTGGGCGGCAACCTTTGCGTAGTAGATAGAGAACTCATGGGGGTGTTCGGCAGCATCAAGATATTGCAAGCGAAATGGTTGTTGCTGCTTGATGTAGCGATCAATGGTATGTCGCCAAATCTCAGGAGGTTTTTCGAGAAATCGTTCAATATCTCGGCGCAGAGGATTATTTATTTCGCTACGCTCAAGTAGTAGATGGGCGATGATTTGCGCTTTTTCAAGCTCCCCATAATCAATCAAGAGTCTATAGGTACGAACAAGTGATTCGATACGATCGCTTGCCCAGTCATTATTTTTGGAGATTTGGATTTGTTTACGGGCGATCGCTTCGACTAGTTTAGAGATGTTTGGGCGATCGCCCCATGTCATGCCAAGTTCGATCGCGATCGCTTCTAAGTTAGCTTTGTCGCGTTCTTTGATAGATAGTGTGATTGATTCGCCTTTTCGGGACACGGGGTTGGGTAATTGGTAATTGGAGCTTGGGGCTTGGGGCTTGGGGATTATTTTTCCTTTTTCCTTTTTCCTTCTTCCTTCTTCAGCGCTTCCCGATATTCAATCACGGCTTTAGTTTGACTAGTCTCTTTCGCAAATTGACTGAGTAAATCGAAGTCTAGTTCGGGTAGAAATTCACTACGGGAGATGAGTTCGTATTTGGGTTCATTGTCATCTTCTCTCAGGCGATAGAGTTTCCATTGTTGCTGTTTAGCGTACCAAAACCATACTTCTGGGATTCCTAATCCTCGATATACTTCTAACTTGTCAATACCACCACTGCTGATGACGATTTCGATCGCGATATCTGGGACTTCTTTGAGTTCGCCAAAACAATAGCATTCATCGGGTTCTAGTCCTCTCTGGGCTAGCTCTTGTCTAAAGGTGGTTTGACCATAACCATTGAGATCTATCTGTCTCTCCACGAAATACATCTCAAGTAGTCGGGCAAAGATTTTTTTGAGGCGTTCGTGTTCGTTGGATGTGGTCATAATTTCTAAAACACCATTGAGATAGGTCATGCGGAGGGAGGGGTATTCATCGGTATAAACGTTAACAAGGGTGCTGTATTGTTGCCATGTCACGTCACTGATGATGAGTCTTTGTCCTTCGGTGTTGGGTAATTTGATGGACTCTCTGGCTAAAACTTCTAAAAGTCTCATAGCTACTGACCTCTCAGGTTAATAGTTTTATCTATTTTAATCATAGGCGATCGCTAATAATTTTTCCCTGACAAAAAGTATACGGACACTTTTGCAGTATACGTCTTGCTAAATGCTTATGTAATATGCAAATATGTGCTTATTAAAGTATATAAAGGCAAAATAAAATTTAATGGTTAAAAACAAAAAATATAAGGTATATTACAAACAAGTTGATGTAGACATAGCTAGAGGTTATTGCTGATGTTTGTGAGACAGCCAGACTTGACCTATGAGGAATATCTCACCTACGAACAAGAAAGCCTTACGAAGCATGAGTTTATGAATGGTCAGGCTTTTGCGATCGCGGGGACTAGCGAAGATCGCGCTTTCAGATATTTATAAGAATGTGAGGTTATGACGGAATACAAAATAGTTCTCAAGCCTGTTTATTCTGAGACGGTGGAAACCCCAAAAGGGATCGAAATTCCTGATGGTTGGCGATTGGCTTGGCATCAGTTAGAGACTTTTAAAGCTTTGCAAGATCCAGATATTGATGTGGTATTTAATACGGCGATGACTGGCGATGGTAAAAGCTTAGCGGCTTATTTATCCGCTATGACTGGTAAAAATTACACACTTGCAATGTACCCAACTAATGAGCTTGCGAGAGATCAAGAAAAGCAGGTTCAGTCTTATAAAACCAAGTTTAATCCCAAATATGATCCACAGATTTATCGATTAAATGCGACTACCTTAGAAGATTTTATTGAGACAAATAATTTACCTTCTAAACAGTCAGGGTTGCTAAATCGGGTTGACAACTCAGAGATCTTGTTAACAAATCCAGATATTTTTCATTATATCCATGACTTTCGGTATTTAAGGCGCAATGCTCAAGGGAAGGGAGATAATCCAGACAAGGTATTTAAACGGATTGACGACAACTACAAACTCTTTGTATTTGATGAGTTTCACATTTTCTCATCACCTCAAATTGCAAGTATCTTAAATTCAATACTTTTAATGCAACATACAGGAGGAAGACGTAAGTTTTTATTTCTCTCTGCTACGCCTAGCGAGATGCTACAGGAGTTTTTGACTAAATCAGGCATGAAATATGTTTGGATAAATCCCTTGAGTCATGGGGCTTATTGTTATGACACTCCAAATAATGCAGGACAATGGAGACAGATTAATCAGTCTATTAATCTCACTTTTCCGTGTAATTTAGAGCCAAGCTTGCGATCAAGCTATGAATGGATTTTGGAAAATGCAGAAAGTATTATCTTGAAGTTTTTTCTGGATCATCCTCAAAGTAAAGGAGCAATCATCCTTAATTCGATCGCCGCAGTTAAGAAGCTAACCGTTGCTCTAAAGCCACTATTTAAAAGGCATGGGCTAGAAGTTAGAGAAAATACAGGTCTAACGGGAGAATCTGAAAAGGCTTCATCGGTTGAAGAAGCCGATCTCTTGATTGGTACATCGACAATTGATGTGGGCGTTGATTTCAAAATAAATTTTCTGGTTTTTGAAGCGGCGGATGGTGGGAATTTTGTACAGCGATTAGGACGACTGGGAAGACATGAGGGATTCTCAGCATATCAAGCTTATGCGCTGTTACCACATTTCATCCTTTCACGGTTGTTTGAGGTGGAGTCTAAGCCTTTAACTGATGGTGAAACCTATGAACGTCCAACTTTTAATGATGCAATTCATCAAGCCTATCCGTTTATCAATGAATTTACAGAATATCCAAAACGTTGGGGTGGGATTCAATCTGCTTTTGTCTTTTCTGAATTGAAAAGAATGTCACAAACCTATCCTGAAGCTGCTGATGGATTTGGCAAAGATGTTCAAAATGCCCTAGGAATTAAGCTTAAACAGCAATATGGACATATTGGAGAACTAAAAAATGATGGTAAATCCAAAGTTATTGATGAGGCTCGGAGCTTTCGAGGTAGTAGTCAATTAGATTGTGCAATTTATGATCTAACCAATCCTAATGAGCCAGAGTGCGATCGCTTTAAAACCTATAACTTACAGGGCATCCTGAGTAATTTTACCTTTGGATGGATGGAAGAGGATGAATTTATTCAAAGAGCAAAAATGGCAAATGCGATGAGAAGTAGATTTAAGGATGTGCTTTGTTATCTCAAATTAACTGGTTATCGAGATGTGCGTGAGGATTGGAAATTTTTTATACCTGAAGATTTGGGCGACATAGCGCGACTGGCAAAAGTTCAGGTTTTGAAAGGCTTGGAGGTGTGGCAACCACAGGGAGACGGAATTAACCAAATTAGCCGATCGCTGAGGAGTCGAGGTTTAGTTTGCTATATCTCTGATCGCGATCGCGCTACACTACGAGCAAAGCTAGGTTTACCAATTCATTTTCAGGCTTATGGTTTAGCAGATAAGTATAGTTTTAGCGATCGCGGCTCACCACCTTACACGATTGCATTTGGCAAGTCAGCGTTAATTTTAGAAACATTGCTCAGGTTTTGGAAACCAAAGGAGGACTTAGGATGGATTTGCTAAGCAAAAAGAAAACCTCTATGAATGATCAACAACTATCATTCTTTGATAACGATGATGATCTTCCTACTGAGTCTATAGACTTTGAATCTACGGAAGATACAGAACAAGATAAACCACCAGAACGACCCGAACTGCTTACAATTCGGTTGTTTAAAGAGGCAATTAAAAAAGAAAATGAAGGCGATCAAATACTTGAAAAGTTTGCTGATCATGTTTTGCCTAATTTGATTCGTCAGCTTGTCGGCTTTACTGCCAAAGGTGGTCAATTTACCGAAGATCGCAAGGCTGAAGGTAAAAATGTTGAACGTAGCAAACACGATCAATCTTTAACGGCTCATCTGCTTAACGGGTTATTTCCGACTTACCGTATTCTAAAAAATCTAAAAAATCATCCAGAAACAAATCAGGTCAAGCGATTATGTGCAGGCAATGATTTTATAGAAGCACTGTTTATCTGTGACTACATTTTGCATGACTCCGATAAGTTACCCGATTATCAAAGTTGGTTAATTGCCAATGATACGGATGGAAACTTTCGCGATCGCGACTGGAAAAGCAAACCAGCCAAAAAAGAGGATGCTCCAAACTTTGGACGCGATTTTGTTGAGAAGAAAGTATTAGACTTTGGCTTAGACAAACTTTTTGATAGTAATTGGCGTGATTACTTAGATGACATCGTATGGGGTATCCATAACGCAGGAGTCAAGTATGACGCTGATCTGGGTATGGAAAAGCGGGGACTCAAGCCTCAATTAGACGGCAGGGAAAGAGGTATTCTGTCACGGCTTGTGAGAATTTCTGATCTCTTTGCTTCAGTAATTAAGCATCCCCAAGACATTCAAAGTAGTGGTTTACAGGAGTTGTTACACGATCTCAGTAATGGACAACTTAAATTTACCTATCATTCACTGTCAGATAATCGAGGCGTTCTTACCAACATCTTAAATAATGCCTTGATGGATGCCCATCCCAAGGATGACTATACTCCTTTACTCTTTTTGCCTGATGGTGTTGTTTATCTAGCTAAAGCTAAAGCTATCGAAATCAATACCGATCAAATTCCCGATCAAGTTATTGCCAAAATCCGATCGCTTTGTGCGGGGCAACTAAAACGTAGACAAACTGGCTTTGGACGTGATGGTAAAGGCTTTAAATTTGCAGATTACTACTGGCTATTTTTTGACAGTGTGCAACTCATGCAAGTAAGCGTTAGCGCTGCCTCAAAGCTAATCCCAATTACTAAAGTTTCTTCAGCGAAAAAGCGTGGTGATAGCTTGGCAAAAGCTCAGGCATCAGGAGAGTTACCAGACAATCTAGATTTAGATTTTCCTGATAATCCATTGATTGACCGATTAGCCGAATTTGGCGATACCCTATGTCGTGGGATTTGGCGAGAATGGTGCGATCGCGCTAATAACTGGCAAAAACAACAACCAAAAGCAGAGCGTAAAGCTTTGCCAGAGTTAGATTTAACTGAGAAGTTAGCTGAGGTTCTCGATTTGGCTAACGAAATTCCAATAGTAAAGGCAATTCAATCTCTCAAAAAAACAGGAGGAGTTCCCCTAGATTGGTATTATCTAGCTGCTCAATATTGCCGTAAGCATCCTGATCTTGATGACAATGGCAGTCGCCAGATCATGGAAGTATTAACCAGTCACGCAGCAGAGTTAATCCGCCCAATTTATGAAGAATTTACTTTTCCTGATGGTTGGGATGATTTACGGACATACGTTAGCCGCAGTATTTCCTTACCATCGGGAGCAGTAATTGCACCTCAGCCTGATAGCTTCTTAGTTGAAATGGGACGCTACAAAGCCGCTAAAGTAGTTGGACGTGGTAGAGAAAATGTCTGTGCGATGTCTAGCTCTGCTTACACCGTCAGCGAACAAATGGAATCGGCAACTCTCTTTGCTCCACAGGTTTATAGTAATCGTCAGATTCTATTTAATGCCCAAGCAGCAAAGCGCCAAATTTGTTCTATCTGGTCAATTGAAATTATGCTACGGCAAATTTTAATGAATCAGACTAACTCCACTGGTGGGGACTTTGAAGGACGCAAATATCGTTATCTCTATCTTTATCCAACGTACTTTTTCACACCAGAAACGAATAAATTCTTGCAAAAAGCCTATTCGTGGATTGCTAGAATTAGATTTGATGCAGATATTCGTAAACATTTAATTAGTGAGGATCAAGTTGCTAAGTTTGAGATTGCGAATTATCAAAGTGTTGACTCTTTACTAATTCAGGAGAACTTAAACCCAGAAGACGATCGCACATTTAAAATGTTGGGCTATCCCGATGATCAGCCCCTTACATTTTTCTTTCTTGCTCTACCACCGAGCCGAGATGCTACAGATACAGAATCTTGGGTAATGCCGTCATGGTTAGCGATGGCATTACCTCTCATCCTTGACGTAAAAACTGTTGTTTCTGAGTCACCTGTACCACCTTTTATAAGTGGTGCTGATTTTGAGGAGACAGCTTTACTCGATGGTGAGCATCAAGCTATACGTTCGTTAATCAAACGCGATCGCATTCGCCTTGATGCGATTATTCCTAGAGAGACAGCAGAGCGTAAATTCTCACCTCTCAATGCTTTGAGTACAGCCTACTGCATTCATTTAGAGGCTAATCGAAAAAAAGATGGCGATCCTGACTGGGGAAAACTGTCGGCATTAGCCCGTGACCTAGAAACCAGTCCTCTATTTGTTTTCCACTATCTCAATGTGTGGTTACGCAAACAAGACCGAGATACTGTACCAATCCAAAAGGTGAAACTCTATCTCGATCTCTACTACTATCTTGATCCAGAGGGAAAAGACGTGAATCAACTTCGTAAACTAACTCAGCTTTACCGTGCGTTTTATCGTGCTAAGAGTCAGTATGCCAAAGCCAATGCTGTTCTCAAACCGATTGATGAAGCAGCAGATGTGATTATCAAGATCAACAAAACCCTAGCTAATGACACAGAGTCACTCACTGATATTGTCTCGGCAAGGCTTGCTAAACTCATGACCAATGTTCGGCGGAGGGCAGCAGAAGGCAAGCCAACCCTTACTTTTGTTGATGGTAAGTGGAAACCTGCACTCACTAGCGAACAGGAGCGTCAAGCCATTTATGAGTTCTCACTATTTTTTGTCAAAGAAATCTTTGAGGGGACTTTTAAAGGCGATCGCTCTCGTTTAGCAGGAACACAACTCAATCTAATCAGAGATACTTGTGATTATCTCTATCGTCTCGAAGATGATCGAGAACGTCAGGAGCGTAAGGTTGACGAACCCAGCGAAATCCCTGAAATTCTTGAAGATGACACCGATCAATCAAATCTTTAATCTTGGTATGACCTATGACTAAACTTCTTAACCCCGATGATACATATACTTTTAGCCGATATTTTGAGCTAAAGATTGAAGCCGAAGATCTTGCTAAAGAATTTGGCTACACCCTAGAAACCAAAAGATTGAGTTTACCCAAATATACTGGTGAGCTAGATCGCATTCAACAAACACAGAGTAGAATTGAAGAAATTCTGCCCTATGTTACTCTCTCGAATGAATCCGCACGGAGAGAATGGTTAATCGCTCCTCTTTTAGCTGATGTTATCCATTACACAAAAGCTAAAGTGAGAGTTGAATATCCCATCAAAGTTTCTAAGTATCTACAGGGTAATCTTGACTATTTCATTGAATCATCTCAAGCACTTCTCATCGTGGAAGCTAAAAAGGCTGATTTGAACTTTGGTATGACACAGCTAGTATCTCAGTTGATTACCCTTGATCAATGGCAAGAAGATCACACACAAGAACATTTTATTGGTGCTGTCACGACTGGTAAAACTTGGGAATTTGCTCGGCTCAACCGCCAGAGTAAGCACTTTGAGCAAGGTTTTGAAGATTATTCAATCCCTGATGATCTTGACGAAATCACCCGAATTCTTGTCCAAGAACTAATTGGTTAAGGATTAATAGCCATTTCCACCTTTCAATTTATATACAAAACTAATTTCACAAGGAAAAAACCATGACATTTCTAAAATCTGTTGATCCCAAGTTTTTTCACGATGCAATCCCTGCAAAGCCTATGGGCAAGTATGCTCATTTTCTAACCTTGCGGATCACAGAGTCTTACCCACTCTTACAAACCGATGGAGAACTGAATCGGGCGAGAATTCGTGCTGGTATTCAACACAACGAGACAATTAGCCGTTTAGCTTTCTTTAAGCGCAAACAATCAACGCCTGAACGTTTAACAGGTCGTGAATTGCTGCGTAAGTATGAGATTGGAGATGCTGCAAATTGTGATTACAACGTAGAATTTAGCAAGACCACTCCTGACTGTGTTCTCTATGGATTTGCAATCGGTGATTCTGGCTCTGAAAAGTCTAAGGTAGTAGTCGATACGGCTTACTCAATTACACCTTTTGATGATTCGCATTTTAACTTCACTTTGAATGCTCCTTTTGAAAGTGGCACAATGAGCCGTAAAGGTGAAGTAACAAGCCGCATC
Organism: Pseudanabaena sp. CCNP1317; assembly: GCF_034931345.1. Lineage (NCBI taxonomy): Bacteria > Bacillati > Cyanobacteriota > Cyanophyceae > Pseudanabaenales > Pseudanabaenaceae > Pseudanabaena > Pseudanabaena sp. CCNP1317. Next base: position 25,862 of record NZ_JAYGIF010000019.1, read on the forward strand.
AATAGCCAAGATCACATTTTGCCACAGGTGTTCTTTCCCAGCATCGTAACTCTAAAAGATCCGACAGAAGCAGGATTCCTCTATGTCTTTAACAATATTTTGCGAACCAGTCGCTATGGAGCGCAAACAACCCGCACAGGTACAATTCGCAATGAGTTGATCGGTGTTGTATTTGCAGATGGTGAAATTGTGAGCAATCTACGCTGGACTCAAAAAATCTATGATCTTTTGAGCGATCGCCAACAAATTAATCTTCCCGATCCATTAGACGAAGATTTTGCCCTAACTGCTGCTGTCGATGCAATTCGTGATTTGATTTCCCAAGAATATGTATGTCACACTGATTTGATTGGAGATGCTTTTAAACCTTTACTAAGTGAGGTTCAATCTTTAATCAGTAATGAATCTCGATTGATTGAAATATTGACAAAGGCTAATGCTGAGTCATCGAACTATGCTCAAACTTGGATTCTCAAACCATCTAAAGATGCTAAAAATGATGAGAAAAAGGCGGCAAAAGTAGGTAAAAAGTAATGACTCATATCTATCGCTGTGAGCTTGAGCTACATGACACGCTCTACTTTGCCACCCGTGAGATCGGACGCTTGTATGAAACCGAAGCGATCATTCATAACTATGCCCTTTGCTATGCCTTGGGGCTAGTTGATAGCGATCGCTACGGTACACAAGTATCAGCCGAACATGAATATCGCTACTTCTGCCGCGAACAAGTTCCCATGTATGAGGAGCATTTGAGCAAACTCAACGAAGTGGGAATCTATGTCACACCTGCGCGATCGCTTCAGCATACTTCTGTGTTACACACATGGAAATATGCCAATAATAACTATCACGTTGAGATGGAGAAAACTCAAAAAAATATTCCTAGCTTTGGCAGAGCTAAGGAAATCGCGCCCGAAAGTGCTTTTGAATTTTTCATCTTGTCCCAAAATCCCTTACCTAAACTTTCTAAATGGATTCGTTTGGGTAAATGGATGAGTAAAGCAGAGTTGCAAGTAAAAAAGCTAGATAAAGTTAAGCAGGGAAATGGAGATTTTATATTTCCTTATCCCCTTAATCCCCTTGATGTAATGTTTACTCACCAAGTCTTGAGCTATGACACCGTAAATATGCCGCCTGTTAGTCTGATTCGCAATGTCAGCATGAATGGACATTTTTATGATGTTGATGGCTTCAAAATCCCTGCTCGTATGCAATATCGCTTTAAGGTATAGGTTATGACTATTCAAGAACTATGCGATCGCCAGTTTTAACCTAACCACCAAAACCCTTTTTCTTTTTATTCGATTTGATTGGCTTGAGTGACTTACCACTATTTGCGATCGCTAATCTCGTATTTCGCTTTTTCTGATATTCCTTGATTCTAGATGCCAACGGATGACTCGAATCAAGTCTGAGATGAGTAAGAGACATTACAAATGCACCAACATTTTTATCGTCTTTTGAGGCTTCTCCAGCCTTGGCAATTAAGGTGCAGAGGATACCACCCATATCACTGGAGTAAAACAGTTTTTCGATTTCATACACCTGATCTGGATCGGAAACGTTAACACTCTGCTCTTTGAGTCCCTGAAATCCTCTTTCTGTAATCCGAACATTTATGGGAAGGCTAGATTCCATATCTACATAAAGTTTACGGGCTAGAACTGGATCGTCAATTGTTGCGATCGCAAACATTTTCTCGGTTTGTTCATCCATAGTTTTTGGTAATTGGTAATTGGTGATTTTGTCGTTTTCTTTTCAAAATCGTAAATGCAAGACATATTTCAAGGAATAAATAATCATGCCTCATAGCTTAGTTGTTAATTTTATGCCAAAAACACCGATTTATCCTGAATATCTAACAGGACGGCATATTCATGCGCTTTTTTTGACATTGGTTAGCTCTGTAGATAAAGAACTAGGCGATCGCCTGCATGGTGAAAAAGCGAATAAAGGATTTGGGTTGAGTCCGATTCAGCAATTGGCGGTTAGCGATCGGCAATTAGCGGTTAGCTCTGACAAGAACAAACCCAAGCTAAAGAAAGCCAACAGCCAACAGCTAAAAGCTAAAAGCCTCTCTTGGCACAATCAAGAAATCTCCCCCTCAACTCCCTGCTGGTGGCGCATCACCCTATTAGATGAAGTTCTCTTTAGCAAACTCACAGGACTTTGGCTCAATCTCAACCCCGATCGCGCTTTTCATCTTGGTTCCGCCGACCTCTATATCACCAGTATTCTCGGCACACCCCAATCGAGCCAACCTTGGGCAAACTTCGCCACCTATCAACAAATCTACGATCGCGCCTCAGATACAGAAAAAGCGATCGCCTTTCACCTCGCTACACCCACCGCATTCCGTCAGGGTAAATATGACTCGCCATTACCCACTCGCGACAATGTATTTAAAAGCCTATGCGATCGCTGGAACACCTACAGCGAAATCCCAATTAATCCCGAAATTATCGAATATATCTTTCCCAGTAAATTTGACATTAAGACAGAAGTTGTCAAAAACTATGACACCCATAGTTTTATCGGTTGTGTCGGTGAGATTGGTTATCGAATTCTCGGTGATGCCTCACCAGATGCGATCAAACAAATTAATGCTCTAGCGGACTTTGCGATGTTTGCTGGAATTGGGAGGAAGACGACGATGGGGATGGGGATGGCTAAGAGGCTGTTAGCGATTAGCTGTTAGCTTTTAGCTTTTTTGATGAAGAGGCTGTTAGCGATTAGCTTTTAGCTTTTAGCTTTTTTGTTTTATCGGTCTTGCTAAAAATATACTTGTAATCACTAATCTCCAAAAGCTAAAAGCTAAAAGCTAAAAGCTAAAAGCTAAAAGCTAAAAGCTAAAAGCTAAAAGCTAAAAGCTAAAAGCTAAAAGCTAAAAGCTAAAAGCTAATCGCTAAAAAAATGAAAGACTTCAAAGAATTAAAAGTATGGCAACGCTCTCATCAAATCACCCTCAAAATTTACAAGATTACGGCAAGTTTTCCCAAAGAAGAACTTTATGGTCTAGTTAGCCAAATGCGCCGATCTTCTTCATCGATTCCGACAAATATTGCAGAAGGTTGTGGTAGAGGTTCTGATGCTGACTTTGCAAGATTTTTGCAAATAGCAATGGGATCAGCTAGTGAACTGGAATATCAGCTATTACTATCTGTAGATCTTGGCTTCATCAATCAAGAAACATACCAAGCCATCAACCCAGAACTAATCGAAACAAAAAGAATGCTCAATTCTTTCCTACAAAAACTAAGATCCAAAAACTAACCCCTAAAAGCCAAAAGCCAAAAGCCAAAAGCCAAAAGCCAAAAGCCAAAAGCCAAAAGCCAAAAGCCAAAAGCTAATCGCTAATCGCTAAAAGCCAAAAGCCCTATGAATGAACCAATCCCCATCGCCGCTTTAAACCAATATGCATATTGTCCTCATCGGTGTTGGCGAATGTTTTGTGCAGGAGAATTTGTTGAGAATCATTACACGATTGAGGGGACAGATCTACATCAGCGCGTGCATACGGTTGGCGAAAATCAACGGGAGGAGACATGGCAAATCAGGGCGATCTGGTTAAAGTCGGAACAATACGGATTGATCGGCAAATCGGATTTGATTGAAGAAGTTGATGGTAATCTCTATCCCATTGAATACAAACGTGGACATAAAGGGGAATGGGATAACGATGCGATGCAAGTTGTGGCTCAAGCCCTCTGTTTAGAAGAGATGACGGGTAAAACGATTACGAAGGGCTATGTTTATTATGCTCAAACGCACCAAAGACAAGAGATTGAGATTACATCTGAGTTGCGAGATGAGGCGATCGCAATGATTACCGAAATCTCGCAAATGATGGAAACTAGCAAAATGCCTCCTGCTATCTATGGCAATCGGTGTAAAGGTTGCAGTCTGTTTACTCAGTGTGTACCGATGGCGAAGGAAAAGGTTGGGAAGTATAAAGAGGGCTGTTAGCTGTTAGCTTTTAGCTGTTAGCTGATAGCTGTTAGCTTTCCCGTCTTTAGGTTCAAAAGCTACTCTCGACTTCTCAATGTAGTGAAAACGTCTAATTTATTCAAAAAAACAACCACTAAAAGCTAAAAGCTAAAAGCTAAAAGCTAATCGCTAATCGCTAATCGCTAAATAAAAACTATGGGAACTCTCTACATAACTCACGATGATTCGTTTATTGGCAAGACTGATGAGCGTTTGACGGTCAAGGCTGATAAGAAACAGTTGATTGATGTGCCACTGATTAAGGTTGAAGGTGTGGTCATCCTCGGTCGCGCCACAATTTCTCCTGCGGCGGTGATAGAACTGTTGGAGCGCAAAATTCCGATGTCGTTTATGACAGGAACGGGGCGCTTTCTTGGTCGTTTGGAGCCTGAGCTAACTAAAAATATTTTTGTAAGGCGATCGCAGTGGGATGCGGCAGGGGAGACACCGAAGGCAATTCATATGGTGCAAGCCTTTGTGCGCGGCAAGTTAAAAAATTATCGTGGGTCATTAATGCGGCATCTGCGGGATTATCCTGATAATGATTTACAGAAGGCGATTGATGCTCTCGAACGGGCAATTGATTCGTTGGCGGCGATTCAGGCGATCGCTAGTTTGCGAGGTGTGGAGGGGCATGGCAGCGCTGTCTATTGGCAAGCTTTCCCGAAATTAATTCGCGCTGAAGGTTTTAGCTTTACAACTCGCAATCGCCGCCCGCCCACTGATCCTGTGAATGCGATGTTGAGTTTTGGCTATTCCCTGTTACGTCATGATGTTCAGGGGGCGCTAAATATTGTCGGTTTCGATCCCTATCTTGGCTATTTGCATACAGAGCGCTATGGTCGTCCCAGTCTTGCCCTTGATCTAATGGAGGAGTTTCGCCCCTTGATTGTGGATGCGATCCTTACAGATTTTCATGGTTATCTCCAAATAAAGAAATGGAGGAGTTTCGCCCCTTGATTGTGGATGCGATCGTGCTGTCGGCTATTAATCGCAAGGCGATCGCGCCCAAGGATTTTACTTCTGAGCCATTGAGTAAGGCGATTTCTCTGTCTAATGAGGCGAGAAAAGTATTTTTAACGCTGTACGAGCAGAAAAAACAGTCAGAATTTAAGCATCCTGTAATGGGTCGTAAATGTACTTATCAGGAGGCTTTTGAGCTTCAGGCTAGGCTTTTGGCTAAGTATTTGATGGATGAGACGGATAAGTATCCTCCTTTGGTTTTGAAGTAGCGATTAGCTTTTAGCTTTTAGCTTTTAGCTTTTAGCTTTTAGCTTTTAGCTTTTAGCTGTTAGCTGTTAGCTGTTAGCTGTTAGCTGTTAGCTGTTAGCTTTTAGCTTTTAGCTTTTAGCTTTTAGCTTTTTAATGAAGTTAAAGCTTGAGATTCAGTTGAAATTTATTAGACTTCCTTTTCGTTAATTCTTAAATTAGCTAACAGCTAACAGCTAATAGCTAACGGCTACCCCCTTTAATCCCCATGTTCCTAGTCATCTCCTACGATATTTCTGAAGATAAGCGCCGTACTAAGATCCACAAGATCCTGAAGTCCTATGGGCAATGGATGCAGTTTAGTGTGTTTGAGTGTGAGCTTACGGATGCTCAATACGCGAAATTGCGATCGCGTTTGAGTAAGTTAATCAAGCCTGATGAGGATAGTATCCGTTTTTATACGCTATGTGCTTGCTGTCAGCCTAAAATAGAACGTATTGGCGGTGAACAGGTGCGAGATAATACAATATTTTTCGCTTGATTTCTGGTTCATTGGTTGCGCGAGTTGGTGGATGTTTTTTTAATTGTATGCTGTTTGGTATTTTACAAGTCTTGGCAGGTATGTTTTTGAGGGCGATCGGACGAGTTGGTCGATTCGCGCAAGTCTGGAATGTGTTGGTAAATATAGTTTTGTATTGGTTGGTGGAAGTTGTAAAATCTGTTCAACAGGTTCAAATCTGCTACAATTTGTATGGTTCGCGCAAATGTACCTTGAAAACTAAATATGATATGCTTTACAAACGCGGGCGGATTCAAAGCCTCTGAAACCCTTTTAGGGATTGAAACGAGAAGCGGATCGAGAAAGTCGTTATCGCTGGTGGCGATTCAAAGCCTCTGAAACCCTTTTAGGGATTGAAACGCTCAAATCAATGCTGAGAAGCAAATAGAGACCACTAGATTCAAAGCCTCTGAAACCCTTTTAGGGATTGAAACAAGTCTTCTTTGAGTTTGGATTTATAAGCGTCCGTATTATGATTCAAAGCCTCTGAAACCCTTTTAGGGATTGAAACCAGCCTATAAAAACTTTCACGGCTTCACACAAAATGATTCAAAGCCTCTGAAACCCTTTTAGGGATTGAAACGCAGCAATTTCAACATCAGCACTACCACAAATGAATTTTGCTGATTCAAAGCCTCTGAAACCCTTTTAGGGATTGAAACTTTTATCTCAAGCCAATTGGTACAGGAAACCCATAGATTCAAAGCCTCTGAAACCCTTTTAGGGATTGAAACATTGTTTATTACGAATAGGTGACAAAATGGCTTGGTGATTCAAAGCCTCTGAAACCCTTTTAGGGATTGAAACAGAAAAATCACTGGTTTTTGTTCTAGAAATAAAAGTGATTCAAAGCCTCTGAAACCCTTTTAGGGATTGAAACATACCTTTGATCGGCGTGCCATCTTTTAGTGAAACTTTTGTAGATTCAAAGCCTCTGAAACCCTTTTAGGGATTGAAACATCTACCAAGTTGGATTTGGCAGAAAAAGCAAGGCTGATTCAAAGCCTCTGAAACCCTTTTAGGGATTGAAACTAAACTCATAACTTCTTCACTATCAAGACGTGACAAAGATTCAAAGCCTCTGAAACCCTTTTAGGGATTGAAACAGGTTAGCTACGGTATTTAGTCCAGCGTCGATAGAGCGATTCAAAGCCTCTGAAACCCTTTTAGGGATTGAAACTCAATAGCTTGCAATGCTGACAATTGATCTTCGAGATTCAAAGCCTCTGAAACCCTTTTAGGGATTGAAACAAGTGCTGTAAGAGCAAGTTTGATACCCTTTGTACGATTCAAAGCCTCTGAAACCCTTTTAGGGATTGAAACATCGAACTTAATCTAGAGAATGCCTTGGTGCAATAGATTCAAAGCCTCTGAAACCCTTTTAGGGATTGAAACAAAGGAAACAAGGGCGTGGTTCTCAATGGACGCGCCCCGAGATTCAAAGCCTCTGAAACCCTTTTAGGGATTGAAACTCTTTGGATGTGCGCTCTTTAACGAGTGATTGCGGGGTGGATTCAAAGCCTCTGAAACCCTTTTAGGGATTGAAACATAGTTCCAAAACCTCAATATCATCAGGGGATACAGATTCAAAGCCTCTGAAACCCTTTTAGGGATTGAAACGAAATTGTCCCCCTAGGTTTGGGTGACACAGCATACGATTCAAAGCCTCTGAAACCCTTTTAGGGATTGAAACACTCAGGATAGAGGTAAAACTACTGTTGCTGAATTTGCGGGATTCAAAGCCTCTGAAACCCTTTTAGGGATTGAAACTCAATGCCATTGCTAACCCTAATAAGATCTTTGGATTCAAAGCCTCTGAAACCCTTTTAGGGATTGAAACTGATCATTGTTTATTGCAGTGCTACGCATAGCGATCGCGCGATTCAAAGCCTCTGAAACCCTTTTAGGGATTGAAACTTGAATCCCAAGGCGAAGCAATTACTCAAGTATTCGGAACGATTCAAAGCCTCTGAAACCCTTTTAGGGATTGAAACGAAGAGATCGCAGCTAAGAAGCCCACAGCAGCTAAGGATTCAAAGCCTCTGAAACCCTTTTAGGGATTGAAACATTAACAAGCCGTCAGCATCCCCAAAGGCGACGCGAAATAGATTCAAAGCCTCTGAAACCCTTTTAGGGATTGAAACATAACGATCGCCTATTTTTATTTGAGTGCTTCGGATTCAAAGCCTCTGAAACCCTTTTAGGGATTGAAACCTTTTACTCACGCATTCACTCCTTTAAAAGCACCAATTGATTCAAAGCCTCTGAAACCCTTTTAGGGATTGAAACCAATCTCGATCCTAATAACTTTCTCATGATGATTAAGATTCAAAGCCTCTGAAACCCTTTTAGGGATTGAAACAGATCGGAATACAGACTCCGTACCATTAAACACGCTCTTGATTCAAAGCCTCTGAAACCCTTTTAGGGATTGAAACGCAGTAGCCATGACGTGAATCTCCTTTTAGAATAAGATTCAAAGCCTCTGAAACCCTTTTAGGGATTGAAACATCAGGGGAGAATGCAACAACATAGATCGAAGATGTGACAGATTCAAAGCCTCTGAAACCCTTTTAGGGATTGAAACAAAGCACTTTTTTCTATACTGCATAAGACTTTTAGGTGATTCAAAGCCTCTGAAACCCTTTTAGGGATTGAAACGAATGATTTCACCAAATATACTGCTTTTCCAATCTGATTCAAAGCCTCTGAAACCCTTTTAGGGATTGAAACAAGATTTTGGCTGTGTTCTCCATGAGGCGCTATAATGATTCAAAGCCTCTGAAACCCTTTTAGGGATTGAAACAGAGCTTTGTGATTATCAAGTTTACGGCTCTATTTCGGATTCAAAGCCTCTGAAACCCTTTTAGGGATTGAAACCTAGTGACATACCCGACACTCATTTTGTAAACAAAGATTCAAAGCCTCTGAAACCCTTTTAGGGATTGAAACATCGTTTTTGCCACTAATCCTGTAGGCGGTGCGGGGATTCAAAGCCTCTGAAACCCTTTTAGGGATTGAAACCCAGCGATTGTCATCTTTGGTGACTGAGATAAGGTAAGACTGGATTCAAAGCCTCTGAAACCCTTTTAGGGATTGAAACGCGTCATTTCTTGACCAGTGCAAAGGTGATTGGGATTCAAAGCCTCTGAAACCCTTTTAGGGATTGAAACTTAGTACGATATGGGTTGCTCCATTCAATCAAAAAATCACGCGATTCAAAGCCTCTGAAACCCTTTTAGGGATTGAAACGCTACGAAGTAACTCTTGCCAGACTAAATCAAAGATTCAAAGCCTCTGAAACCCTTTTAGGGATTGAAACTGGATCAGTGACAGATGAAGGAACATCCAAGCTAGATTCAAAGCCTCTGAAACCCTTTTAGGGATTGAAACGCTACTCCTAAGCCCACAAACGAAGTAGCTGTAAAGATTCAAAGCCTCTGAAACCCTTTTAGGGATTGAAACTGATCCTCAAGGTGAAAGTAATTTTATGACTAAACGATTCAAAGCCTCTGAAACCCTTTTAGGGATTGAAACGCAGCCGCCGAAAAGAGAGCGCAAGAAGCTTTGGAGATTCAAAGCCTCTGAAACCCTTTTAGGGATTGAAACATAAGGCGCACCCATCTCTACTCGCTTTAGTGCTTTGGATTCAAAGCCTCTGAAACCCTTTTAGGGATTGAAACACTACCTTAGTAGCATTTGTGTCTTTAGCTGCTGCTAATTTAGATTCAAAGCCTCTGAAACCCTTTTAGGGATTGAAACTTTAGCTTTAGCTCAATCAAAAATGCTAACGATTTGATTCAAAGCCTCTGAAACCCTTTTAGGGATTGAAACTTATGGCTATGGGCTAGAGGCTCCGATAGATACAAGTAAGATTCAAAGCCTCTGAAACCCTTTTAGGGATTGAAACGAAAAATTGCGTATGAAAATCACCGTCACACTAAACCGATTCAAAGCCTCTGAAACCCTTTTAGGGATTGAAACCTAGCAACTTCTCAAGCTTTGCAGAGCCAATCCTGATTTGATTCAAAGCCTCTGAAACCCTTTTAGGGATTGAAACCCTCAAGAGGTGCAAAATTGGTATGAGAAACTAATGGATTCAAAGCCTCTGAAACCCTTTTAGGGATTGAAACCAACCAAATCAAGGTAATCAAAGAACAAATCATCTGATTCAAAGCCTCTGAAACCCTTTTAGGGATTGAAACATGAGGCTCCCACAGAAGAAGATCCTGACAACTTTGGATTCAAAGCCTCTGAAACCCTTTTAGGGATTGAAACATCATATCTTTTAATAGTTGTGGATTCACTGGATGGCAGATTCAAAGCCTCTGAAACCCTTTTAGGGATTGAAACGAGCTGTTTCTAACTTTGCAATATTAGCTAATTCAAGATTCAAAGCCTCTGAAACCCTTTTAGGGATTGAAACCCGTTGTAATCTTGCAACGCCTTGCCACTGCGGATTCAAAGCCTCTGAAACCCTTTTAGGGATTGAAACTATTCAAAACAACCCTAGGACATGGCTGATCTTTGGATTCAAAGCCTCTGAAACCCTTTTAGGGATTGAAACAGAAATCAATCTAGCTCTTATCTCATCCCTGACTACGATTCAAAGCCTCTGAAACCCTTTTAGGGATTGAAACTTTGGCTGTGGGAATGCAAAGGGGTAAGGGATAGAGATTCAAAGCCTCTGAAACCCTTTTAGGGATTGAAACGTTTTACCTCTATCTTGAGTGACAATAAACTGATCAGATTCAAAGCCTCTGAAACCCTTTTAGGGATTGAAACTAATCTGCGAGAGGGGCGCTACTCCCTCTCAGTGGCGCTGTGTGGGATTCAAAGCCTCTGAAACCCTTTTAGGGATTGAAACCTTGAGCGATTTCCGAGACTATGACCAAGGGCGCAAATTCGATTCAAAGCCTCTGAAACCCTTTTAGGGATTGAAACGCAAAGCGAACTCGATCTAGAGTTGCCGAAGCGAGGAAACCCAAGATTCAAAGCCTCTGAAACCCTTTTAGGGATTGAAACTTTATAAGCGTAAAAGGCGAAAGCACGATAGAGATCACCGCGATTCAAAGCCTCTGAAACCCTTTTAGGGATTGAAACGATGGATTGCGGAAATAGAGATAAGCAGATTGAGATTCAAAGCCTCTGAAACCCTTTTAGGGATTGAAACTTGGTTGAGGCTAGATATGTAAATCAACTTTACGGATTCAAAGCCTCTGAAACCCTTTTAGGGATTGAAACATTTGCAATTCTATCCGCCTGAGGTGATTGAAACGATTCAAAGCCTCTGAAACCCTTTTAGGGATTGAAACTATGGCTAATAATGAGGCTTTAGAGCAGAAATTAAAGATTCAAAGCCTCTGAAACCCTTTTAGGGATTGAAACAGACCAGATTAGAGACAGCATTCAAACGGTACGGACTCAAGATTCAAAGCCTCTGAAACCCTTTTAGGGATTGAAACTTTTTAGAGAGAGAATAATCAACAGCTATTACAATTGGGATTCAAAGCCTCTGAAACCCTTTTAGGGATTGAAACGATGATGGGGTAAATATTCTCCCCATAGGAAACAAGATTCAAAGCCTCTGAAACCCTTTTAGGGATTGAAACTGTCCAAGCGGCGAAACTATTTATCAAGCAAGAGGATTCAAAGCCTCTGAAACCCTTTTAGGGATTGAAACAATGCCTCTAGCTAAGGCACTTGCTGAGGCGTTGTGATTCAAAGCCTCTGAAACCCTTTTAGGGATTGAAACGAGTCGTAACTCTGACTTTGCCTGCCTCAGGGCATGATGATTCAAAGCCTCTGAAACCCTTTTAGGGATTGAAACTCGTCTGGAAGCCCATCGTCCTTATCCTCATCGTCTAGATTCAAAGCCTCTGAAACCCTTTTAGGGATTGAAACACGCAAAATATTAGAGACTCTATCCTGACTCTTGCGAGATTCAAAGCCTCTGAAACCCTTTTAGGGATTGAAACACCATTACAGAGTATGTCAATAATCGCGCCTGACGATTCAAAGCCTCTGAAACCCTTTTAGGGATTGAAACAAGTTTGAGGGAATCGAAGATTCGATATCTCAAATTGATTCAAAGCCTCTGAAACCCTTTTAGGGATTGAAACATGTGGATAGCTTGCGTGATAACAAGCGATTGGCGATCGCGATTCAAAGCCTCTGAAACCCTTTTAGGGATTGAAACTATTAAAGTAATCAGTCCACTGCTCAGGTTTGGGGCGATTCAAAGCCTCTGAAACCCTTTTAGGGATTGAAACCCATTTGATAATGTTAAGGCGGCATAGCGCCGCCGATTCAAAGCCTCTGAAACCCTTTTAGGGGTAGCTACAGGATACGTGTAAAAACCTGCAAGATAGGCTTAAAAGCGTTACCCAGACGAGCTTTGAGAAATCAGTTTAGACTTATAGGGAGAACCACAAAAAGGACAGAAGTGATGCTTGAGCG
>NZ_JAYGIF010000020.1:0-37095 GCF_034931345.1 Pseudanabaena sp. CCNP1317
ATATTTACAAGCATTTATGTGTGAGAATATTAGCTACTTACATTGGTTTAGGAGGATAGTGATTTTAAGCTGAAATCACTATTTTGATAGGTGTAGTGTATCCATTTTTGGTGTTTCTTCACTTTTGGTTCAACACTTCTGGATCTCATGTTTTAGGAATATATAAATTGATTGAATTGTATCAATACCAAATAAATCTTTACAATAGAATTCTTAGTGGCAACAATAGAAATTTCTGCTTCTCTCTTTTTATTTAAAAACACAATTAAAGATTTTTTTGTAAATATTTAACTGATGTTATAGCGTTCCTAAATAGATTGCGAGAGTGCGCCCCTTCGGGGCGCACTCTCGCAATCTATTTAGGAGCGCTATAGGTGGAAGAAACAACGCCAATTCAAGGATGATCTCGTAATACGCTAATCCCCATTATAGCCATTTGCACTCAAATCCAAATCAAGAAAGACTTTGAAAGTGTTGCAAAGCAACACTTTCAAAGTCTTTCTTGTAGTTCATTGCTTGCCCTTGATAACGCTCTTTACTCCAACAGATCTCGTTACATTGCATGCTTAGAATTGACACTTTGCTTTAGCAGATTGATGCTTAAGCACCTTGCTAGATCTTTCTGGAATACCAAATGAGTTCTATAACAAAAATAGAAACCCCACAACAACTAACAAGCTAAAAATGATTTGATTAAACATTGGTTGGGGAATCCATTGATTCACTTTGCCGCCAATATAAACCCCTAAAAAAATACTCGGTAAAGACCATAAAAACAAATGCCAAACTGTGGGAGTCCATAGCCCGACGAGTCCATGCCCTGCAATGGTGGCAATCCCTGAAAATAGAAAATAGCATTGCATCGTTGCTCGAAAATAGTCAGGTCGCCAACGGCGTAATGTTCCATAAATGGCGATCGGAGGTCCATTGGTGTTGTATGCACCACCGAGAATGCCTGCAATAAATCCAAAGATAAACGCATATTTTTCATTCTGGAGCCTCGGCATTCTTGGTGTAACGAGGTTGCCGATACCATAAAGAATCAGCAGTAACCCAAGGATTACTTTGACTAATCGTTCAGGAGCATAATTGAGGAGTAATAGTCCAAGGGGAACACCGATAATCGTCGCGATGATCAATCGCCAAGCTGATTTAAAGTCAACGGATTTAGGATCACTGATCAGGATCGTAAGACTAATCATGAATCCCATAAAAGCAACGACTGGAGAAGCAGTCTGGAGGCTCATAATTAGTCCCAGCAATGGCATAGCAAGTAAAGCATCGCCAAACCCCACAGCAGAACGGACAAATGTACAAACAAAAAGAATAAAAGCTGTTAAAACTGTCAGGGTTGGTGATGCCATGAATTCACTATTCTGCAATAGGTAAGAATGAGCATCGCTCATTCTTACCATTTAATAAAAGATTAATAAAAGATCTTGACTAATCCATAGCTAAATATAGAGATAAACAACCAAGAACCTGCTCCTAAATAAAGAGGTTTAAGTCCAGTTTCCCGAAGCTGTTGTAACTTCGTTTCTAAACCCATCGCAGCCATTGAGATTGTCAATAAGAACTTGTTGATTTGCCCGATCGCACTTTTAAACTCACTTGGGAAAATATTCAAGCTATTCAGAATGATCAATAAAATGAAATAAAAGATAAACCAAGGAATTGCGATCGCAGTTGGTGATTGATGATTATAGTTTTGCTTACGCTGGGAATATAGATAACTAATGCCTAGAATGACAGGTGCTAACCATAATACTCTTGATAACTTAGTAATACTTGCTAATTCGCCACTAATTGGACTGACTTGATAAGCTGCCGCCAAGACCTGCGCCACCTCATGGATCGAAGCTCCGCACCAAATACCAAAGGTCTCAGGAGTCAGACTGAGCAAAGTTGGTAATAGTGGATAAAGGAACATTGATAGAGTTCCAAATATGGTGACAATCGCTACGGCATAGCTGGTATCGCGATCGGAACTATGTGTAGCGCTACTAGTGGCAACTACGGCGGAAGCTCCACAAATGGATGTCCCTGATGCGATCAAATAGGTTAAGTTCTTGCTAACTCCTAATTGTTTTCCTAGCCAGTAGGTAAAGCCAAAGGTGCTAAATAATGTAAATATAATCAATCCAATTCCTTTGACTCCGATTGCCAAGACCTGCACAAAGCTGAGTTGCATTCCTAAGAGAATAATTGCGAATCGCAAAATTCGCTTCATGGAGAAGGTTACGCCCACTTGGCAATAAGCTGGCATTCCGATGATGTTGCGAAATAGAATGCCGAGAATAATCGCAATAATCAAGGGACTGAACAGATCAAATATTGGTAGATTTCGCAATAAATAGGCTATTACCGCTAAGGCGATCGTCAGGTAAAGTCCATAGATATGTTGAGAAACCCATCTCCAAACTTGCGAAGGTGAAGATATGTTCATCGTTTTTCTCTTTTTCTTCTTCCCCCTTTTTAAGGGGGATTGAGGGGGATCTTTGGTAACTTACGGTATTGCTGATAACTTGTGTCTACTTTAAGAATCACATAATGCTTAAAATTCCGTTTAAAATTAAGATCCCCGACTTTTTTGTAAATTTGCAAATTGTCTTTGCTTGCCTAGAAAAAGTCGGGGATCTGGGCATTTACAGGTTTCTTTTGCTGACCTACTTAAAGCTAGGAGGGTCGAACAGCCTCAAGAACTGGTTCGATGAGCTGACGTTCTGCAAAACTATGGTCAAGGGCGATCGCAATTTTGGTAAACACTTCCGCAACTGCCGAATGAGGATCGCTAAGGGTAAGCGGAGTGCCGATATCACCACCTGTACAGATTTTGGCATCAATGGGAACCTTTCCAAGCAAGGGTGCTTGCAGTTCATCGGCAAGTTGCTGACCACCGCCACTACCAAAAATTGGGTTGGGCGTACCACAATGTCCACAGAGCAGGTAACTCATATTCTCGATGATGCCGAGAACGGGAATGCCCACTCGACGAAACATATGAATGCTGCGACGGACATCGGCAACAGCGACCTGCTGCGGAGTCGTGACTAAAATCACGCCACAGATAGGACTTTCTTGCACGATCGTAATCTGAGCATCACCCGTACCAGGGGGCAAATCAATCAAGAGATAGTCTAAATCTCCCCATTCCACTTCTTGAATGAATTGGGTGATGATCTTGTGGAGAACTGGCCCCCGCCATGCAAGGGGATGATCGGGCGCGGCAAGTAACCCCACCGACATCACCTTAATCCCATGCGCCTCAAGGGGAATAAAGCGTTGACCTGTGGGTGTGTCTATTACCTTCACATCCTCTTGAGCTAGTCCTAGCATCTGTGGCACGTTTGGACCATAGACATCAGCATCTAGTAAGCCCACCTTGTTACCTTGCGATCGCAAAGCGGCGGCTAAATTTACGGCTGTTGTCGATTTGCCTACACCACCCTTACCACTGGACACGGCGATCGTGGTACGAACTCCAGCGATCGTGCAAACCTCCACATAGGACTTTTTGCACCAATCTAGAGACGATGACAAAAGCTCCATGATTTGCGCTTTGAGGGCAAATTGATGTTTACCCACATAGAGGCGCAGGTACACATAGTCATCGACAATTCGCAGATTTCGCACCATGCCCAAACTGACAATATCCATGTTCAGTATTGGCTCGATCACCGTTTTAAGCAGAGATTTTACCGCTAGCTCCTTGACCTCAACTTGGGGATCGGTCGGTGGTGGTACAGGGTGTTCTGCTCTTTGGAAGGGGGAAGTATGGCTAGGCATTGGAAGTCTCTTGAATGCTATCTTGGATGCTTTGAATGGCGCGTTGAGCAAAGATACACACATCGCGATCGGGGTCATCAAGGGCTTGCTGTAAAGGTGTGAGCGCCACGGGATTATTTAAAATCCGCATCGCAATTACACCTTCACGGCGCACGTCCGAATATTCATCGGTTAGAGCTTTGATGAATAGAGGTAAGGTGCGATCGGCGGCAATTTTTTGTAAAGCTTGGAGGCTAAACTTGCGAACTTGCCAATGCTGATCTTCGGCGGACTTTTCCAAAGCAGCGATCGCATCGGGATGAGCATGAGTAGTGAGAGACTTGGCGGCATTGCGACGCACTTCCCAATCTGGATCGTCAGTAACAGCTTTGCAGAGAATGGGTACAACTTCGGCATCCGCTAAATGCCCAAGGGTTAGAGCCGCTGCCCGACGGACTGTTGCTTCAGGATCGGACATCAAGGCGAGGGCAGGCTCGCAGCGCTCCACCTGATTTAAGTATCTGAGGGTGGTGATCGCCGCTTCCCGTAGTTCTGGCAAGGTTGAGTCAAAGAATGGCATTACATAGGGTAAGCACTGAGCATCATGAATCTTCCGCAATAGAAATAGAATATTCAGTTGGAGATTGATGTCATCGCGCAATAGTGCATCTAGCAACAGCAACAGATGATCGGGGGCAACCAATTCCCCTAAAGCGGATTTAGCCTCTTCGCGAATGTCTTCCACTGGTGAGGCAAGACATTCGACCAACGCAGGGACTGCCGCAGGGTTGGCGAGTTCCCAGAGAGTGGTAACTGCCAACTTTTGGACGAGGGGGCTTTCATCCTTGACGGCTTCTAGTAACGGCGCAAAGATTTCTTCATCACCGATATGTTGCAAGCTTTTAACTGCTACGAGGCGATCATCCACATTCGGTGATCGCAACATTTCTAACCATTGATCCATTTCACTATCCATGAAGCGTGCCTCCCTTAGCGTAATAAGAATGGAATTTGGACGGTGATCGCATTGGTGGGACATTCCTTTTCGCAAGGAAGACAAAACCAGCACTCATCGTATTTCATATAGGCTTTACCCGTTTCAGGGTTCTTTACCAATACATCAAGGGGGCAAACTTCAATACAAGCCACACACTTTTCCAAGCATTTAGACTCATCGACGATTACAGGTACGTCAACTCGTTGAGAGGTTAAAGCCATAATGATTTCTGATACTCCAAACTTTGCATATTGTGAACAAACCTTATTATGATCCTAATTAGCGCACAGCCACGTCATAAACTTCCGTTTCAACATTCACATCCACAATGTAAGGCTCAATCGGACGCTTGAATAGCACCATCTGATCAGCTTCATCCTTTTTGAGATGGACGTGGCAGAACCATTCTTCATTGTTCTTTTCAGGATAATCGACGCGATAGTGATAGAGACCCCAACGGCTTTCTTTGCGATAGAGTGACGCTCTCGCCGCCATTTCTGCACAATCACGAATAAAGTGAACCTCCATGCAACGCATCAGTTCATGGGGATCTTGTGCGCCCATCTGCTCGAGGCTAGAGTGGTAATTAACGAAATTGCTCAAGCCAATTTCCATGCGGTTCGCCGACTTGGGGGGTTGAAGATAGTCATTGACCAAGCGGCGCAACTTGTATTCAACTTGGGTATGGGGAATACCATTGGGGCGATCGAGTGGTGCATAGATGCGGGCTTTCTCGTTTGCCACAAATTCAGGATCGGGATCGAGATGTTCCAAACCTTGGACATACTCCACCGCATTCTCACCAGCGATGCGCCCAAATACAAAGGCTCCAATCATGTAGTTATGGGGAACACTTGCCATGTCACCAGCAGCATAGAGTCCTTTAATGGAAGTTTCGGCTTTCTCATTGACCCATACGCCCGATGCACTGTGACCACTACAGAGACCAATCTCGGAAATGTTCATTTCTACGCCCTTGGTGCGATAGTTCTCGCCGCGCCCTTGGTGAAATCTACCACGGCTAGGACGTTCATTTGCCCAGAGAATTGATTCGATTTCCGCGATCGTATTCTCATCCAAATGAGTCATTTTAAGCTGAATTGGACCTTTACCAGAGTTCAATTCTTTCCAAACCTCTAGCATCATTTGTCCACTCCAATAGTCACAGCTAATGAAGCGGTTGCCTTCTGCGTTGGCAGTGTAACCACCAAAGGGACTAGCCACATAGGCACAGGCAGGGCCGTTGTAATCCTTCATTAAAGGATTGATTTGGAAGCACTCAATGTTACTCAGTTCTGCACCCGCATGATATGCCATCGAATAGCCATCACCTGCATTGGTGGGGTTTTCATAGGTTCCATAGAGATAACCAGAAGCAGGTAGTCCCAATCTGCCACAGGCTCCTGTGCAGAGAATCACAGCTTTAGCTTGGATGACTACAAAATCACCATTGCGAACATCAAAGCCAATTGCCCCGATCGCTCGACCATCTTTAACCAATACACGGGTTGCCATGACGCGATTGGTCACTCTTGCCTTGTGGCGTTTGACCTGACGCGCCAAAATCGTTTTGAGATCCTTACCCTCTGGCATTGGCAATACATATTTACCAACGCGGTGTACCTGTTTGAGGTCGTAATCCCCCTGCGTATCCTTTTGAAACTTTACGCCCCATTGCTCAAGTTCTTGAATGACCGAAAAGCCGAGTTTACCAGTCTGATAGACAGCATTTTGGTTGAGAATGCCATCATTGGCGATCGTGATTTCACGGACGTACTGCTCTGGAGTGGAATTTCCGGGGATAACTGCCGTATTGACACCATCCATACCCATGGCGATCGCACCACTACGACGAATATTGGCTTTCTCTAGTACCAGAACATCGCCATCTGGATTGGCTTGTTTGGCTTTGATGGCTGCCATCGTTCCTGCTGTACCACCACCAATTACCAAAACATCTGTCTTGAGCCATTGAGTATTCAATTTGAAATCCTCCTCGTTTCTAAAGAAAGTCGAACCTGAATCATGGGAAAAATCACTTGAATATTTGTTCGTAAAATGTTGCTAACAATACAGACAAAATGACTGCAAGCGAATTTTAGAGAACTATGTTCATTGAGATCTATTTAATCCCTTTCAGAAATGCAACAATACAGTTTGTATTGCATTTCTTGACTTCATTATGCAATGGATTTCAGGGTTAGTTTATCGAGGTATTTTATAGACTGATAAATTCATTGAATCAATAGAATGTACCATTAGGTAAAATCATTACAGATAGATCATCCTACTTTTGTTGTAACTACCATGGAAGTTTATCAAATTCGTGTATTTCTTGAAGTGGCTCGGCATTTAAGTTTTACGGAGGCATCTGATGTTTTAAACCTTACGCAACCAGCAGTTAGCGCTAAAATCAAATCTCTAGAAACAGAGTTGGGTACTCCATTATTTCATCGACTGGGGCGCAAAATCCAGCTTACAGATGTGGGAGAATTCCTTCTTGAAAATGGTCCTAAACTAATCGATCTAGAAAACGATTTATTGCAGGAAATTGAGCATATAAAAAAGGGTAAATCTGGAATAATTAAAATTGGTTGTACTTCAGAAATAGGTAATGGATGGCTGCCAACAAAACTATTTGCGTACCGACAAAAGTATCCAAATTTACAAATCCAATGTAATATTTTTGATTCTGTCGAGTTGTTATATCGGAGCATCATTAATAATGAGATTGATATTGGCTTCTCCGATATTAATTTTGCCGATGTTGCCGAAATTTCTTCGATCGCGATCGCGTCAATTCGCTACTCGCTGTTTGTGTCTGCTCATCACCCCCTCGCCCACAAAAAGTGGCTTAGCCTTAGCGATTTAAAGCATCATCCTTGGGTGTTAATGAATTCTGAAGCCCCTAGCCGTAAGGTTTTGGAATCACGCTTGACAGAAATTGGGCTATCTCTTAGCGATTTTTCTGATGTGGAAACTGTAGACACATCCAGTCTCATGCGAACCTATATGACTCAAGGAGCATATTTGGGCTTTGCTTCTAATTTTGAATTCCAGTTGGAATGTCAAGCTGGGAACTTGATCGCAATTTCTTTGCAAGAATTTGCTTTGTCAGGCAGTGTCTTTTTACTAACTCCTAAGGGAATTAGCGAGATTAATGACTTAAATGATCATAAATTACCTAAATTGTCACGGGGGACTGTAGATCTCACACCTACACAAAAATTAGTAAAATTACTTCAAGAACATCAACAAGTAGATATTAGTACTAATGTTAATAATGCGATGCAAATGCGATCGCCTAGTTTCGCACTACGTACCGCTAATAGCAATCGACCTGAAACGCTCACCCTCTCGATTGGTATTCAAAATGGCACCATTCCCTCGGTGACGGCAGGGCTAATTATTCAGCGTTTGCAGTTGCTATCTCATTTTTTACCCAAGGATGGGCGCTACAGTGGCATCCAGTTTCAGATTGAATGGCAAAATTTTGCGACGGGTTCACCAATTGTGACGGGGCTAGATTCTGGAACATTGAATATTGGCATTTTGGGGGACTATCCATTACTACTGAGTGCTTTGCCAAATCCTGAGACAGCTCAGTACAACACTCGTTTAGTCAGCTTTGTGTCTAGTAATCCCGATGGTTCTGGCAATGCCTTCATCGTGCCACATCAATCAAAAGTAGAAACGATCACCGATCTGCGGGGGCAAAATATTGCTGTGCCATTACGGTCTTCGGCACATGGCATGGTGATGCGATCGCTACAGGCGGCAAACCTACTAGATCAGGTGGAATTAATCTCCCTTGAACATATTCAAGCGATTCGTGGCTTTAACTTTCCCTTACATTTAGCCGATAGCTATGCTCATTTCGCACCTTTCCATGATGTCGCTTGCCGTTGTGGAAAATTTCGCTATCTCGCTGATGGCAATCTCGATATTCTGCCATCCTTTTATGGTGTTGTTGTCAATCATGACCTCGCCGATCGCTATCCTGAAGTTGTGATTGCCTATTTACAATCCCTTAAGGCTGCCCAATATTGGTATGACAACACGCCTTCAGCTCCTGCTCAGGTGGCTCAATGGACTCGTTTGGATCTAGATTTAGTAACTGAGATTCTCAATGGTTCTTACCATCCTGAACAAACAGCACGATTCTTTTCGGAAACTGTAATCCGTCCCGACTGGCTGAAATTGCATATTGACCACCTCAGCAAGATTCCTAATAACGAAACCCTCACCAAAATTAATCTTGATCGCTGGATTCAGCCAGAATTTCTCAAGCAAACCTACCACTCTTGATAGTAAAGAAATGACAGCGCTTCGCGCTGTCATTTCTTTACTATTTTAGAAACCATTTAAGAATTGTCTAGATCCCCCCAGCCCCCCTTAAAAAGGGGAGAGAATTAAATTCTTCCCCCTTTTTAAGGGGGATTGAGGGGGATCTCTTAAAGCTTTTAACCGCAGAAAGTAATTCTTAAATGGATTCTTAAGCCTGTAATACCAATTCACAAAAGTGTGACAACAGTTTCGTGAATTAAAAGCCAAATGCAGTAAGGGTTTTAAAAACATAAAATGGCTATGCCATTTTATGTTTTGGTATAATTTAATATACCGCTCTTGTTTTTCTCAAGAAATGAAAAACAGACACTTTGCTCCTCTGTTTTTATGTAAGAACGATATAGCGATCGCGATCAATTTTTAACCATCCTTCATCTTGTAATAATTTCATGGCTCTAGTGACTGTGACACGAGTGCTGCTAATGGCACTAGCAAGGTGCTGGTGTGTAAAACGTACAGTCAGGCGAGTTCCACCATCAACAGGAATGCCAACTTCCTGCTTGAGCAGAAGTAGGATTTGGCGGAGACGCTCTTCTACCCGTTTATTACTAACTAGCGCTAGCAAAGCTTCCGTTTGCTGAAGGCGACGATTGAGATGTTGCAAAATGCCATGATAAAGTTGCGGCGATTGTTCTAGCTCAATCAAGGTAAACTGTATCAAGTCAACATCTGATAGGGAAATCGCTTGATAAGGTTCTAGATTAGTTAATGGTAAGCCAAAGGGCATAGCTTGCATTGCTAAGCCAACCAAAACTTCATCACCTGACGGATGCAAGGTATTTAGTTGCACAACACCACGACAAACCACCCAAACTTTATGAGGATACATGGGAATAATTTGTCCCCTCTTGTAAGTGTGCATGGTGTGACCACGATAAATTTCTTCGAGCGATCGCCGCCAATCGGTTACAGAATTTGTGGAATTAAGATCAAAGCTTGAGAACGTATATGCCATAAAAGCGTAAGGTACAAATAGACCTGTGGGGGAATAAGCTCAAGAAGTCTTTTAGTCCAATCTAGGACTATCAACTATTTTAGAACCCATTTAAGAATTGTCTAGCTCCCCCCCAGCCCCCCTTACGAAAGGGGGGAGAATCAATTAAACTCTCTTCTTCCCCCTTTTTAAGGGGGATTGAGGGGGATCTCTTAGAGTCTTTGACCGTAGAAAAGTATTTCTTAAATGGTTTCTTAGATTGGAAGTCTTAAAGGTTACTCTGATCAAGGATTTTCGTGGTTCTATCCATTGTTCCATAACAGAGTTAATATTCAAATTAGCCAATTAATCCTCAAATGCCATACTTTTTAAAGTCTCCTCACGAATCAGGTCGAATACATGACGATTGAGTTGCATAAATTCGGGAGTGAGCATTAAATCGACATGGCGGGGACGTTCTAGATCAATATTGACCATCGTTTTAATATGTCCAGGATTAACCCCCATCACAAAAATGCGATCGCTTAAAAATACAGCTTCCTCAATATCATGGGTCACAAACACTACCGTAGATTTTAAATCTTGCCAAATATCTAGCAATAGCTCCTGCATCATGTGACGGGTTTGGGCATCTAGGGCGGCAAAAGGCTCATCCATCAGCAATACCGAAGGCGAATTGACTAAGGCGCGAATGATACTCGCTCTCTGTTGCATCCCCCCCGACATCTGATAGGGAAAGGCATGGCGATATTTGGACAAGCCCACTCGATTTAAATAGTAATCAACAAGTTCTTTGCGTTCATCCTTAGGTACACCTCGCACCTTCAGCCCAAATTCCACATTTTGGAAGGTCGTTTTCCAAGGTAGAAGCGAATATTGCTGAAATACAAAACCGCGATCGGCCCCTGGTTTAATAATTCTTTGATAATCAACCAACACATTACCCACAGAAGGCTTGATAAATCCTGCGATCGTATTCAAGATCGTTGATTTACCACAGCCAGAGGGACCGAGCAGACAAATAAATTCCCCAGGTTGAATCGTAAAGTTGATGTTATCTAAAACTGAAGTAAATACTCCCTTGCGCCGAAAACCTACCGATAGATTCTCAACCTCTACTAACCCTTTAACCTGCGATCGCAGATTATTTTCGAGCAACTTTGCCATTAACGTAAATCCTTGCTATATGTCAGTTACAAAAAAACTTGGAACAAAATTAAATCCTTAATATTAAGCAGTTTTCTTTTTGGTAACGCGCCAAGGCATCAGCAAATGAATTAAACGCTCAACTAAACAAGAACTAAGAGAACCCATCAAACCAATCATCAACATACCCATGACAATCGGTGGATAGTTGGAGGTAACATAGGATTCCCAAGTGATATAACCAATGCCATAACGACCTGCCAAAATTTCCGCCGTTACCAAGCAAAACCAGCAATTTCCCATGCCAATGACCAAACCGCTAGCAATACTAGGCATCGCCCCTGGCACAACAATATCTTTAAATACATACCATTGTCCTGCCCCTAAACATTGACCAACCCGTAAAAGCAGCATATCCACTCCCTCTACTCCCTTAATCGTACTAATCAAAATCGGGAAAAATGCACCGATAAAGGTAATGTAAATCATGCCCGACTCAGCATCAGGAAACATGAGAATTGCTAAGGGAATCCAAGCTACCGCAGGAATTGGACGTAGTAATTCTAATGGCAGAAATACGAGATCCTCTAATTTCTGAAACCAACCAATCAAAATCCCTAAACCTACTCCTAAAATAGTGGCAAAGAAATAACCAGCCAAGACCCGAATTACACTGGATTGAATATGAATCATGGCATTGGTCGAGAAAAACTTGACCGTCGCTTCTGATACTTCTATGGGCGATGGCAAGAAGGAAAAGTTAATCCAGAAATTAAACTTCACCATACAAAGGATTTGCCAAACACCGAAAAATAAAACTATGGATAGTATTCTTCTGAATAGTTGATTACGCTTGCGTGCCGAAAATGGCTCTTTCACCACATCCGATGAGCGTCCGAATAAACTTTTGAGGGACAAACTAAAACTATTCCAAAATTCGATAGGTAGCGATCGCTCAGAAGGGATGTTAGACATCGATCATCTCCACAATATTAAGTTAATAGAGATGACTATGTAACGCGCAAAGCGCGTTACATAGTCATGGATTAGGTAAGCCTAATATAAGCATCACCAAGTTTTTGTTCTGTATTAGCAAATTACTAGAGCGCGTCAAAGGAGAGAACCTGAGCACCTTGGCTTGCTGCATAGGCTAGAGCATCCTTTTCAGTCAGGAATGCGGCAATATCATCACCTTTACGCACAAAGAAGGAATTTGCAGCTAGTAATTTCCAGCCTTTGTTGAAATCATGCACAAACACAGTGCTTTTGGCTTGTTTGCCTTCAGCTTTCAGTTTTGACACTGCCGTTACCATATTTTTGATAGAAGCGAAGTTTCTGATCTTCTCTTCACCCTCAACCCAAACCTGTGCCGCTAGTTTCGGCTCAGTAATTGCTTGCTTGGTTTCCGCATCTTCACCAGAAATTGGGAACTTTTCTGCCTTGGCTATCATTTCGTCATAGTTCAGCCCCATTTCTTTGGCAGCAAGTTTTAAGTAGCTGTCATCGGTGAGCTTCGTGATTTCCGCAGCATCAACCTTGGCATCCATTCTACCGAGTTGCTTGAGGGTATTGATGCTGTTGGTCATCGCTTCTAAATGGACAGGAAGAATTGCAGGACTGATTTGCTGTAAACCATTGGGTCCAATGAACATATAGACAGCTTCTTTTTCTACGCTTGTCCACTTCTCCATTTTTGCAGCGATCGCTTCAGGCTGTTCGCGCACCATTTGATTAGCTGCCAAGAGAGCCTTTAGGTAAGCAACAACTAGTTCAGGATGCTCTTTGGCAAAGTCAGAACGCACTACGACACCGTGAAATGTGGGTACGCCTAACTCCGCACCATCAAAGATCTTACGGGCAAAACCGCGTAAAGGGAATAGCTCACCAAAGGGTACAAAGTTAGCATGGGCATCAATCTGATTAGTCTTCAAACTCGTACCGCCAACTTCAGGTGCTTGGCTGACTAGCTTGACTTCAGTCTCAGGATTAATCCCTTCCTTCTTTAAAGCGCCCAACAACATACCGTGCGCTGCCGAGCCAAAGGGAACTGAGACTTGCTTTCCTCTTAAATCCGCAATGCTCTTGATCGGACTATCCTTGGGAACCATGACCGCATTGCCTGCTCCAGTTGCACCATAGGATAGGGTAGCAATATAAATACTATTAATTCCAGCACCTTTGTCTCTGAATGTATTCATATTGATGACTAAGGGAAAGTCACCCATCATGCCAATGTCAACTTGATTAGCCAACATCTTGTTATTAATTGGGGGGCCAGATGTATGGCTCGACCATTCAATTTTGTATTCGACATTCTCATATTTACCTGTCGTCGGCAAATACTTTTCAAGAAGCTTTTCTTCCCGAATAACGGGGCCGCCTGTCGCAGTATTAATGGTTTGATCTTGAGTTGCGATCGCAATCCGAATTACTTTTTTGTTGCCTGAAGAACTAGCTTGATCAGTCGGATTACTGACAACACTACTGCTACAGGCTGTGATTAAACTCAAAGAAAACAATGAGATAGAAAATAAAAATCTTCTACGAGAGGGCAGCTTTACATTCATGACAAACACTCTTGTATTTCTTTCTTCTCTATTAATTCAGGATGATCACTGCCTATCTGTAAATGTAGATACAAATCCTGTTCTAGAGAGAGTTTGATACATAAGAGAATTCATTTGACTCATAAAATAAATTTGTGAGTTAGTCGTTCTAGGACTTCGATAAATACCCCCAATATTGCATTGAGACTCGCTATTTGATACACACTTGGCATCAGACACATTAGGGCATAAACTAGTCATTGGGCGTGCTTAACGATGCTTTTCATAATCGTTATTTAAATTACTGCTATGCCCTTTCTTTCACATTTTTACTCTTTTGCAACCCCTACCCAGAATCGTGCAAGATCTTAGTTAACCAACTTTCATTCTTATTTCTGGATCTCCAGAATTTTTTTTGCATCTAAAAGTTCTTGATGTTTTTCTTTACTGACCTTTGGATACTTGAGATCCAATTCTTGCAACTTGGTATAAATAATGCCAGCTACGACCAGCCGCGTAAACCATTTGCGATCGGCGGGGATGATGTACCAAGGAGCATATTTTGTACTGGTGTGATTGAACATATCCTCATAGACACTCATGTAGTCATCCCAAAAGCTCCGCGCTTTCGCATCATTTACTGAAAATTTCCAATTCTTTTCAGGGCGATTAATCCGTTCGAGAAAACGTTCTTTCTGCTCCTCTTTGGATACATTGAGGAAAAACTTAAGAATGATCGTTCCATTATCGACCAGATACTTCTCAAAATTGTTGATTTCTTCAAAGCGGCGATTCCAAATATCATTGTCAATTAAACTGACAGAGAGCGGTCGCTGCTCTAGGATTTCTGGATGCACTCTTGTTACTAAGATTTCTTCATAATAAGATCGATTAAAAATCCCAATTTTCCCTCTTTCGGGTAAAGCCTTAGAACATCGCCACAAATAGCCATGATTTAACTCTTCTATCGATGGAGCTTTAAAGCTATGCACCTGACATCCTTGAGGATTAATACCTGACATTACGTGTTTAATCGTGCTGTCTTTACCAGCCGCATCCATAGCCTGAAAGATAATTAGCACAGCATGGGTGTTTTGGGCGTAGAGAACATCCTGATATTCAGCTAAGGCTTTAATACCTTCTTTTAATTGACCTTTAGCTTTCGACTTTTTGAGGTGATCGGCTTTGTAATCGGGATCATAGTCGTTGGCAAGAGAAATTTTTCGTTCTGGTGGCACAATAAAAGGACGAATTAAATCGTCAAGTTTTTTGATTGGGAATAAATTATCAAATTGATGAACTGTCATATTTTCCACAAAAAATTGTAATTCTATTTGATCCAGTCCGACCAACGCGCAGGTTTGTTGAGCGCGTTTGAGTGGGCTGACGGCTGAGCGACTCCTCAGAAAATTTATTGACTATTAATCGAGCTAGACAGAGGTGGGTCAGTACGGCTTAGCCTCTCTTCCACCACACCACTAAAATGACGTCAGTTCGACGAAAGCGAAAAATGGTAAGAATCGCTAAGCGATTCTTACCATTTTTCGCCATTTGCGGCGTGCGAAGCACGCCGCAAATGGCTATATCGAACTCACGTTAAAATGAGTGTCTAGTGCTTCATGACCTTCAATGTTATGCCCAGCAAGGATTTTGGTTTACACGATGTTCTCCTGTTGTGATTTTCTGTTGTAAGTGTGATTGGCTCAATATTTAAATGGAATGACCGAATAACTATCAATTACGAATTATTCTCGTTCTGTCCCCACTTCCAGTTACGAATTTCTGGCAAGTCCTGACCGTTCTGGTTGATGTACTGCCTGTGCTGAACCAGTTTGGCTTGCATCGCTTGCTTCAGGTCAGTTCCTTCAGCCCCTAAATGCGGTAGGCGATTAGTCACATCCATCACCAAATGAAAGCGATCGAGGTCGTTCAGCACCGTCATATCAAAGGGGGTAGTGATCGTGCCTTCTTCCTTATAGCCGCGCACATGGATATTGCTGTGGTTGGTGCGGCGATAGGTGAGCCGATGGATCAGCCAAGGGTAGGCATGAAAAGCGAAGATGACGGGTTTATTCTGAGTGAAAAGTTGGTCGAAATCGCGATCGCTGAGTCCGTGAGGATGCTCGCTTTCCGTTTGCAATCGCATCAGGTCAACGACATTGACCACACGGATTTTTAGGGTCGGAAGATGCTTTCTGAGGATGGAAACAGCAGCTAGGGTCTCTAGGGTAGGCACATCGCCACAGCAAGCCATGACCACATCGGGTTCACCACCGCGATCGCTACTAGCCCAGTCCCAAATCCCAAGCCCTGCGGTACAATGTTTGACCGCTTCCTCCATCGTTAGCCATTGCGGGGCTTGATACTTACCCGCGATCACCACGTTGACATAATGGCGGCTGCGTAAACAATGATCCCAAACCGACAGCAGGCAGTTGGCATCAGGCGGCAGGTAAACGCGCACCACGGAAGCTTTTTTGTTCATGACTAGATCGATGAACCCAGGATCTTGATGGGTCAGCCCATTGTGCATTTGTTGCCAGACATGGGAAGCCAGTAGGTAGTTTAGCGATGCAATTTTGCGCCGCCACGGTAGCTCCAATGAGACATTCAACCACTTGGCGTGCTGGTTGAACATCGAATCAACAATGTGAATGAAAGCTTCATAACTGTTAAACACCCCATGCCGCCCCGTGAGCAGATAGCCTTCTAGCCAACCTTCACATTGGTGTTCGCTCAACATCTCCATGACGCGCCCCTCTTGGGCGAGAAACTCGTCGTTTTCCTGAGTGCGAGCTTCCCATTGCCGATTTGTCACCTCGAATATGGCTCCCAATCGATCAGAAAGTGTCACGTCAGCCCCGAAGATCCGAAAATTACGTTGCGATTGATTGAGTTTTGCCACGTCGCGCAGGAACACGCCTAATTCATGGGTATCGGATGCGTTCACCGCCCCAAGGGAAGTTACTTGCACCGCGTAGTCCCGAAAGTCTGGCATGATCAGGTCATGCAGCAGCATTCCGCCGTTGGCATGGGGATTAGCACCCATACGCCGATCGCCTTTGGGCGCAAGTTCTGCCAACTCTGGCTTTAACCTCCCTTGTTCGTCAAAGAGTTCCTCTGGTCGGTAACTACGCAGCCATGCTTCAAGCTGTTGAAGGTGTTCGGGATGCGATCGCGGATCGGAGAGCGGTACTTGATGCGCCCGAAACGATCCCTCGATTTGCAAACCATCAACCCACTTTGGCCCCGTCCAACCCTTTGGCGATCGCAGCACAATCATTGGCCAGCGCGGACGCTTGCTGTTGCCGTTGACGCGGGCTTCGTACTGGATGCGTTTGATGTCGGCGATCACCCGATCTAGGGTCGTCGCCATGGACTCGTGCATTAGCATCGGTTCCTGTCCCTCAACGTAGTAAGGTGTCCAGCCATTGCCGCGCAGGAACTGATCGAGTTCTTCTGGTTCGATCCGCGCTAAGATAGTCGGAGTGGCGATCTTATAGCCATTGAGATGCAGGATCGGCAGCACCGCACCGTCGGTGATGGGATTTAGGAATTTATTGGACTGCCACGAGGTAGCCAGTGGTCCAGTTTCTGCCTCACCATCGCCAATTACGCAAGCCACGACGAGATCGGGATTGTCGAACACCGCGCCGAAGGAATGGCTGAGGGAATAGCCCAACTCACCGCCCTCATGGATCGAACCAGGACATTCTGGCGAGACGTGACTGGGAATGCCTCCTGGGAAAGAGAACTGTTTGAAAAGCTTTTGCAACCCAGCCGCATCCTGACTGATGTGGGGATAGATCTCGCTGTAAGTTCCCTCAAGGTAGGTGTTGCCAACGAGGGCAGGGCCGCCATGTCCAGGACCAGAGACATAGATCATGTTGAGGTCGTATTTTTTGATGACCCGATTCAAATGCACATAGATAAAATTCTGACCTGGTGTCGTCCCCCAATGTCCGAGTAGCATATGCTTGATGTCTGTCGGTACTAACGGGCGTTGGAGCAGGGGATTGTCTAAAAGATAAATTTGCCCAACTGATAGATAATTAGCGGCTCGCCAATAAGCATCAATTTTGACGAGCAGTTCTGAAGAAAGTGTATTTGCCTTCTTCTCTAGGAGAAGTGTAGTAGTTTCCATCGTTTAAGTCTCCTATGTAATCTCAATTCCAATTGTCTGTACAGCCTATTGAGGCTTTGAGTGGTACAGAGAAAGATTTGAAAGCGGTGCTTCGCGACGCTTTCAAATCTTTCTCTGGGTTTTAATTTAGCGCAAAGCCCTGTAAATCGCAGATGAGGATTTGGAATCTATTTCAATGGGAAGACTCCTTGGCAATCAAGTCCCCTACCCAATATACTTGTCGGTTGTAATGAAGATGCAATTTAGTTTCGTAATCGAGAGTTAGTAGAGACTCGTCTGTATATTCTGGCGATCGCTTGATAGTCTCGCGAGAATGATTCACAAAGACTTTTGATTCATCCCAACTAACTTGCTCGATCCATTGTGGAGAAATTAGGATCTTTTTCCCTAACCACCAGTTGTTTGTATCGATGATGAGATAACGAATCGCCCATGTTTCATCGTCAATAATAAAATCCTCAATATGACCGATCTCACCATCGGTGGCTTGAATGTGATAGCCACTCACCTCATGGGTGCTACGCAAATGGGAGTCCCACGATGATTTTTGTGGATTGAATTCTGTCATTAGCTCTGGGTTACGCTGAATGTAAGGATAAGCCCCCCACATATATGGTCCACTCCAATGCATCGGATATCCATAATACCCAACGTAGGACATTTCAAATTGCTGGGAGACGGGCTTGTCACTGCTCAAAGAGGGACTACTTTCAATCTGCTTCTTAGTCAGATCGATTGTGATGTCATGTTGTTCCTTAATCACTGCGACCAGTGCATAGGGAGAGAGCAACACCTGCCTCCCCGTAAGCCAGTTTCCAGTATCAGCGACTAAATAGCGAATAGTCCAATACTGATCATCGAAGTAGAATTCTTTGACCTTTCCGATTTCCCCATCAAGGCTATTTAAGCTATATCCATTAAGTGTTTTGGCTTTAGTTAACATCTTTGAGTCCTAATATCGTTCAGTATTGTAAATTCTCTAAAATAGAGATTGAGTCGTTAGACGATTTGAATTTATTGATTCCTATTACGCAAAAAACTGTCGAACCTTTGCTGCAATCTGCGGATTTGTCATACTGTCAGAGGTTTCCATGCCAACAATACTTGCGCCCAAATTATTTCCATTCATGCGCTCTTTAAGTTCATTTTTGGCACTACTTGGTCCAAATATAAAAATAGATTCTGCCTCACGAATGTAGTTAATCACTTCGTCATAATAAATGTTGAAATCTTGAGTGAGAGTTCTTTGCTGGCGATTATCGGCAGGTACTTTGAGCGATTCATAAATAATATTTAGGGAAGAATCACTAGTACGTCGAGGCTGAGATTCTACTTCTGATAGGATCTCTTTAATCTGCTCTCCTGTTTCGGTCATAGATACAATTACAGCTTTCTTGTGATCGATCCAAAGTCCTAATTTATTACTCTTATCATTCATTATATTCGCCTATATTTATTGAAGGTTACTACAAGTTCTATCTAAATAATCATTGTCACTTGCGATTAACATGACATCAGGATGTCTGAAATAATGTATATGCAATGTATGAGTTGAATGACTTGTATTACAACGTCTTAAAGCTTTACGAACTTACGTCCATATTTGCCCTATTACCCACTAAAAGAGAGCTACAGTAGAGCAAATCAATCAGTTAGAGCGATCGCCAATTATGGAATTAGGATATGCATAAACTAATCCAAGCAATTTTGAATAGTGACGAGAGAAATACTCTAGAGCAGCTAGTTACAAATTTACGCGACAATGGGAAGCGCTACTTCTTGCGAAATGAGATTCTCCAAACATTTACAGAGCTTTGTCAACAATTACCACAGCACACTCAAGCCTATCACAGTTCTTCTCTAAGTCAGTTGATCAACTATATCCACGAATTAATTTTGGATGAGAATTTAGATAATAGCTTAAATGAGAATTTAAAAGAAAACAGTGTTTGGTTAGTGCTGCGTCCTTGGATTGGTAGCCAGCAAGTGTGGAAGCTAACCGCAGATCTCACCAAAGAAACTCAGATGGACGTTCATGAACTATTAAATCTACGCGATCGCCTAGTTAATCGAGAACAGCCTCACATTCTCAATATTGACTTTAATCCTTTCTATGAAGGCTCTCCACGCATTAGCGATCCGCGAAATATGGGGCAGGGACTAACGTTTCTTAGCAACTACCTATGCAACAAGCTAACGAGCGATTTCCCTCACTGGGTAGAGGCGCTATTCATGTCTCTGCATATACTTGAACATGACAGAATGCAGCTACTGATCAATGCTCACATTAAGTCAGGTGTCGAACTAGCTAAACAGGTAAAACTTGCGCTCAAACTTTTAGATCGAGTAGATGCTAGTCTTCCCTATGCAAAAGTGCATAGTGATCTCCAAGCCCTTGGATTTGAGGCAGGGTGGGGAGATACGGTTGGACGTACTCGCGAAATGATGGAACTGCTCCATCATCTACTTGAAGATCCCGAACCTGCTATTTTGGATACCTTCGTATCACGAGTTCCTGCAATCTTCAGTGTAGTATCTATTTCCATTCATGGATGGATCGGTCAAGAAAGTACTTTGGGACTGCCAGAAACTTGCAGTCAAGCCGCCTATGTGCTGGAGCAAGCCCGCAGTATTGAGCAACAAATCCATATGAATATCCAACAGTCGGGACTAGACTTGCTGGGTATTCGTCCGCAAGTGATTATCCTCACGCGCCTGATACCTAATTGTATGGAAACGCAATCCCATTTAGATTGGGAAAAGATTGAAGGCACTGACAATGCTTGGTTTCTGCGCGTACCCTTTCAGAAATTTAATCCCGCCGTGACCGATCATTGGATTTCTAAGTCTGAGATTTGGCCCTATCTCGAAAGCTTCGCAGTAGATGCAGAAAGGGAACTAATCGCGAAACTAGGCGGCAAACCAAATTTAATCATTGGCCACTACAGCGATGGAAATTTGGTGGCTACGCTATTAGCGAATCGGCTCAACGCCATCCATTGCCAAATTGCCCATTCCCTAGAAAAACCGAAGCATCTATTTAGTAACCTTTATTGGCAGGATTTAGATTCCCAGTATCACTTTTCATCCCAGTTTACGGCGGAGCTAATTGGTATGAATGCGGCTGACTTCATTATCACCTCATCCTATCAAGAAATCATGGGAACGCCAGAAAGTGTTGGTCAATATGATTCCTATCAATGCTTTACGATGCCAAATTTGTATCATGTCACGAACGGCATTGACTTGTTCAGTCCGAGGTTCAATCGCGTCCCGCCAGGAGTGAATGAGCAAATATTTTTCCCTTATCATCAGCTCGAAAATCGCGATCTTGAGCAGCGCAACCGCATTCAATCGTTACTCTTTAATCAGGAAAACAGGCATGTTTTCGGTCATCTAGTCCAGCCCAATCTACGCCCAATCCTTGCTGTGGCAAAGATCACTACAATTAAAAATCTGACTGGTTTAGTAGAATGCTTTGGGCGTAGCTCAGAATTGCAGAAAGAATGCAACCTGATTTTAGTTACGGATGCTTTAGAGGTTGGTGATGTCAGTGACTCCGATGCAAAGGAACTGGCTAAACTGCATACTCTAATTTATCAATACAATCTCCATGGGAATATTCGCTGGTTAGGTATGCGTCTTATCAATAGTGATATGGGAGAAGTCTATCGGGCGATCGCCGATCGCCAAGGAATCTTCATACATTTTGCTAAGTTTGAGTCTTGTGGGCGTACCATTCTCGAAGCGATGATTTCTGGACTGCCCACCTTTGCCACTGAGTTTGGCGGTTGCTTAGAAATTATCCAAGATGGCATCAATGGCTTACATATCAATCCCTTGGACTTGAATGGCACTGCAAAAAAGATTTTGCAATTTCTCAATCAATGTAAAAGCGATCGCGAATACTGGACTCAGATTTCTGAACTTGCGATTCAACGCATTCAAGAGCAGTATAACTGGCAAGATCATACCCAAAAGCTGCTTCTGTTAGCCAAGATTTACAGCTTTTGGGACTGTATCTACTCAGACAACCGTGAGGCGAGGCAACATTATCTAGAAGCCCTCTTCTATTTGCTCTACAAACCTCGCGCCGAACAGATTTTAGCAGAACATATGCAGCGATAAAATGAAAACTTCCAACTCCCATGATTTGCCAAGATCCCCTGATTTAACTTATACTGATTGGACATTGACCGAATCTCAATTCGATCCCGCACAGTTACATTCTAGAGAAACCATATTTACGATCGGCAATGGGTATT
This sequence comes from Pseudanabaena sp. CCNP1317, assembly GCF_034931345.1. NCBI lineage: Bacteria > Bacillati > Cyanobacteriota > Cyanophyceae > Pseudanabaenales > Pseudanabaenaceae > Pseudanabaena > Pseudanabaena sp. CCNP1317. Next base: position 22,145 of record NZ_JAYGIF010000020.1, read on the forward strand.
TGGGAACGCGAGGCAGCTTTGAAGAGGGCTATCCCCATGCCTTGCCAACTACCTTGGTGCATGGGGTCTATGATGATGTGCCTGTGGTCTATACCGAGTTAGTCAATTGTCCCGATTGGCTATCATTACTGGTGATTGTGAACGGTGAGCGATTTCGGCTCGATCGCGGTGAAATCATCAATTATGAACGTCAGCTTGACTTGCGTTGTGGATTGCTGACGCGATCGCTGCGTTGGCGTAGTCCCAAGGGAAACACCCTAGATTTACGATTTGAACGTTTTGCCAGTTTTACCGATCCTCAAGTGTTAGGCTTGCGCTGCCAAATTACAGCGATTGATTTTAAGGGCACAATTGAGGTGCAAGCCAGTATCAATGGCTATTCTGACAATCAGGGCTTTAATCATTGGGAACAACTAGATCAAGGCAAGATTGAGAAAGAAAGCGATCACAAAATAGTCTTAGAGCAAGATGATCAGATTGGCGGCGCTTTGTGCCGCCAATCCAATAGTGAAGGGATTTGGCTACAGGTGCGGACTCGTGGTTCCCGCATAGAACTGGGTATGGCGGCAAAACTTGCTGTGATTGATGTTGAGGCAAATTTACAAACGACCAATACCCCAGGATATCCCACGGCGATCGCGACTTTTAACATCATCAAGGGACAGACAATCAACATTGAGAAGCTCGTGACCCTGTTTACATCGCAGGAAACAGAAAATCCCCTTCAAGCGGCTCAAGACAAATTGGCAGAATTACCATCCTATGCAACATTATTAGAAGCACATCGACAGGCGTGGGTATCAGTTTGGGAACGTAGTGACATCGAGATTGGTGGCAATGTCCAAGCACAGTTGGCAGTTCGCTATAATCTGTTCCAACTTTTAATCGCCGCATCTCCCGATAACGATCGCGTCAGCATTCCCGCAAAAACTCTATCAGGATTTGGCTATCGAGGTCACATTTTTTGGGATACAGAGATTTTTATGCTGCCATTTTTTACCTTTACACAACCCGCGATCGCCCGCAATTTGTTAACCTATCGCTATCACACTCTCAATGGTGCAAGACGCAAGGCAAATGATAGCGGCTATAAAGGCGCGATGTTTTCTTGGGAAAGTGCAGCAACGGGCGATGAAGTGACCCCTCTTTGGTCTATGCCCAACGATCCCTATGCCAAAGCGGTGAGAATCTGGTGTCGCGATCGCGAAATTCATCTTAGCGCTGACATCGCCTATGCTGTCTGGCAATATTGGCAAGCGACGGGTGACGATCTCTGGCTACGAGATTATGGAGCGGAAATCATTCTCGATACGGCGCTCTTCTGGTTCAGTCGATTGGAATGGAATACTAACCTCGAACGCTATGAGCTTTGTGGAGTAATCGGAGCCGATGAATACCACGAGCAGGTGAATAACAATACTTTCACTAATCGCATGGCGCAGTGGCATTTAGAAAAGGCGGTAGCAGTCTATGATTGGCTACAGCAGAAATTTCCCGATCGCGCTACTGACCTATCTCAAAAGCTACAACTTTCGCCAGAGCAAATGCTTAAATGGAAAGAAGAACTCGCCAAAATCTATGTTTCCTACAACCAAGAAAATCAAGAAACAGAAGTAATTGAACAATGTGATGGATTTTTTCAACTTAAAGATATTGACTTAAACACCTACGAACCCCGCGATCGCTCAATTCAAGCAGTTCTTGGCATGGATGCAACCAATGAGAGCCAAGTCCTCAAGCAACCTGATGTGTTGATGATCCTATACCTGATGCGTGACCATCCAGAATTCAGCGATCGCCATGACTGGCTGCAAAAGAATTGGAACTACTACGCTCCCCGCACCGACAGCACCTACGGCTCATCCCTAACCTCCGCCATTCATGCGATCGTCGCCGCTAATGTCGGCGCTGCATCCGAGGCAGATCATCACTTTATGCGAGCCGCGATGGTCGATCTCGAAGATAATCGCGGTAACACCCCAGACGGGATTCATGCAGCTTCCGCAGGCGGTATCTGGCAAGCTGTGGTGTTTGGGTTTGGCGGCATTCAACTGAAGGACGATCAACCTGTTGCTAATCCACATCTTCCGACCTCTTGGACTTATCTCAAATTCAAACTGCAATGGCATGATACTTGGTATAGTTTCGATTTAGCACCCACACTTGCTCAAGTACCTGACATTCAAGGTTTCATCTTCGATCTCGATGGAGTTTTGACTGATACTGCCGAATTCCACTATCGGGCTTGGCAGAAGCTTGCTGACGAAGAAAAAATCCCCTTTAATCGCCAAGCAAATGAAGCCCTGCGCGGTGTGGCAAGAAGAGAATCGCTGATGCTAATTGTCGGCGATCGCGATTATTCCGAAGAAGTTCTCCAAGAGATGATGGATCGCAAAAATCACTACTATGTGGAATCAATCGAAGATACTACGCCCCAAGATGTTCTGTCAGGGGTAATTGAGCTATTAGGAGAACTCAGACAATCGGGAATAAAAATTGCGATCGCCTCCGCAAGTAAAAATGCCCGACCCGTAATTGCCAAGTTAGGAATAGCCGATCTAGTGGATGCGATCGCCGATGGCTACAGCGTTGAAAATCCCAAACCCGCCCCTGACCTGTTTCTCTATGCTGCTACCCAGATCGGCATTGCCCCTGCTAAATGCGTTGTCGTGGAAGATGCTCCTGCGGGAGTCGAAGCAGCGATCGCCGCAGGTATGTGGGCGATCGGGCTTGCACCTAAAGAACATAGCGATCGTTTTAACGGGGATGCACATATTGTTCTCCCGAATTTGACAGGGTTCCACTTAAGCGATATACAAGCTAAATTAGGCAAGTCTAATAAGCAGGAATAACAGCCGCACAAATCAACAAACCAAGAAAATTTTTGAAAGAGTTGCAAAGCAACTCTTTCAAAAATTTTCTTGGTTTGGGTTTGAACGTAAAGCACTGTAAGCAATGTTGTAACGCTTTATTGCGTAGTAAATCAAATCACTCAAATCACTCAAGAGACTAAACACTCTTCTGCAATGGTATGCATATAGAGAAGTTAGGAATTTCTCTATGTGACTATAACTTGCGAGGAAATATATGCCTAGACTTGTAGGAAAGAAAAATAATTCGGCTTTATATACTGGTTTAGCTATGTTGATAGCTGCTGCTGGAGCCGTCGCTTTGGAATACTTCGGAGTAATAGACCTTGTTCCTGATTTTGGTAAGGAGACGGAAGTAAGAAGTAGCTCTACAAGCCAACCTATAAAAAAGAACAAATCTGTCAATTAAGAACTAATGGTACGTGGAACGCTGAGAATGGGGCTTGGAGACCAAGCCCCTACATCTTGGTTGTAGGGGCTTGGTCTCCAAGACCTCTTTTAAGTTGATATGAAAACAGTATGGCGATCTTTGTTCTACGTAACATCAATTAAGAAATTAAGATTTACTTTCACCAAATTTAGGAGAATGGAATGCGTAACGGTAAAGGAATGATTGGGAAACCTATAGTTGCCTATGACTCTGGGGAAGAATTTAGAACGATTATGGACTTGGTTTTTGATCAAGAGAGTAATCAACTATTGGGATTTCTTGTTGATGAAGGTGGTTGGTTTAGTAATGCATTGGTGCTACCCTTAGCAAATATTCAAGCAATCGGGACTGATGCTGTAATTGTCTCATCTAGAAGTGCGATCGATTCTGCTGTCGAATTTCCTCAAATTCAAAGTATTTTAGAAAAAGATAACATCTTGAAAGGCACGAGAATAATGACCCTTGATGGTCGTGATTTGGGAACAATGGTTGACCTTTACTTTGATGACAATACTGGAGCGATCGAAGGGTATGAAGTATCTGGTGGCATCTTTGCTGATGCCTATTCTGGACGTTCCTTTGTCCCTGCTCCTGACACCCTGAAGATTGGAGAAGATATCGCCTTTGTACCTTCAGAGACTGCTGACTTAATGCAAGAGAAAGTCGGTGGGATTAGAGGAGCGATGCAAACTGCAAGTGGTAAAGTTCAGGAAATGGCGCAATTCACAGAAGAAAAAGCTCAAGAAGCGGCGCAATTTACAGGTGAGAAGTTTCAAGAAGCGACGACATTTGCAGGCACTAGCTTTACTAATGCTGTTGTTGATCCTGAAGAACAAGAAATTTTTGTATTAGGAAAAGTTGCTCAAAAAACTCTAGAAGCTACCGACAGCATAACTTTAATTTATGAAGGGCAGGTTGTGAATTCATCTCATATCTTGGCTGCTCGGAATCTGAATATGACCAATGATCTCTATCATGCAACGGGAGGACTTGTAACAGAGAGACTTAGCAAAAGATTATCAGATGCAGTTACAGGGCTGGGTACAAATATTGGTATCGAGCATTCCCAAGGTCGGCGAGTGAACAAGATGATTTTCACACCTGAAGGCTCAGTTGTAGCCGTAGAAGGTCAAATTGTGACCCCAAAGGTAATCGAAAGAGCAAAAGCTCATCATCAAGAACAAGCTCTATTAGAAGCGGTGGGTTTAACTACAGGTGACGCATTGAGAGTTACTGGCTCTAATGTCGGACAACAGGTTAAGGATGGAGCAAAGGGGCTATGGGAGCAAGTGAAAGAAACTGCTAGCAATTTGCAGGAGCATGGCAATCAAGCTATTGAAGACAAAAGGATCAAAGGTGCTTTAGGTCGTCCTGTAACTCGCGTGATTCTCGATCGCAATGATGAGGTGATTCTCAATATTGGTGAATTGATCACGCATCAGGCGATCGCTATTTCCCGTAATGCTGATGTCTTAGAAGTCCTACTTGACTCAGTGTATACGGAGACTCCAAATCTATCTCTAGAAGATTTACGCGCTCAAGATTCTGGCAAAGCCGCTTTAAATTAATGCATTATTTAAGTAGCTAGGCATAATTAACCCCTCCAACCAAAGATTGTTCCACCCTCGTAGCAGGCGGAACAATCTTTTATCTAGTTTAACGTCAGTTCGACGAAAGCTAAAAATGGTAAGAATCGCTAAGCGATTCTTACCATTTTTAGACATTTGCGGCGTGCTTTGCACACCGCAAATGGCGATATCGAACTCACGTTAGTTTATATGGATAATAAAATTAAAGCTGATTTAAGCACTTCTAATGAGCCTCTACTGGATAAAGACATCTCTCTCAAACATATACTCGATCAAAGCAAAGAAATCACAATAGATTTAGAAAATGCTGCGGATCAACTCGGCTCAGTAAATGCAGTTCTTAAAAATGATCATAAAGTCATGCCACCATTTCCAACCGTTGAAGAAGTGATCGCTCAGAATGAGGAAGCCGAGAAAAAAGTACATAAAGCTGCCGAAGATTTACATCAGATTAATACCGAACTAACCAAACAAGTTGCTGATAAATACAACATCGAATCTGAACTAAGTGAAAATTCTTAAGCTGTTATTAAGCTTATTTAGACTCAATCAATTCATGCATGAAGTCAACCATGGCTATGACAAATTAGACAATATACAACTGAAATAATTCATAAAGGAATAGATAATGAAACTCAATTTTCTAGCTGGGCTAGCTCTATTGGTATTTAGCAACCTTGTAACTAGAGTAGAAGCTGAGACAATTAATTCTTCTAATTGTGGATGGGTAAAAGACTGCGCGATCGCAGTCAAGAAGAACGAAGTCGCTAAACCTGTAACACCCTCAACAAAATTAGAGCAAGTTGAAAATTTCATTCAATTATCAGAAGATAAAATACCAACAGTCGCCACTTTAACTGAGAATTCCCAAAGTAAGGCAACTAGCCTCAAAGGCTCAGCAATCACCATTTCTCAGATCGTGCCTCCCACTGATAGCAACGGTAACCTTATCTTTAGATCCACGCGATCGGGACCAAGCTATTTAGGAGTTGGAGCTAACTTTGGTGTAACTGGTGGAAGTGATTTAGGCGGGACAAGCTTTGCGATTATTAGCAAACTTGGTTTGACTGAAGTTATATCAGTTCGTCCTAGTGTTCTCATACTCAGAGACTTTGCTACTATTTTACTGCCTGTAACCTATGATCTTGCGCCTCAACAGTCTTTTGGAGATTTGCAGTTTTCTCCCTATCTAGGTGGTGGAATTGCGATTAATACTGGCTCTAATAGTAGTGTTGGTCCAATGCTTACCGCAGGGTTTGATATCCCTCTATCATCAAGCTTTACAATCAATGTAGCTGCAAATTTAGCTTTTTTGCGTACTACCGATCTGGGAATATTGGTAGGGATTGGTTATAACTTTTAAATTTTGCGAATCAAAAAAAGAGCCACAAGAAAAAAAGCGTTGCTTTGCAACGCTTTTTTTCTTGTGGCTCTTTTGATCGGCAAGGTGCTTTAAGTCACAAAGCCAAAAAAATTTTGAAAGCCCCAAATGGCATAACCATTTTAGGCTTTGGTATTAGTTTTCTTGCAGGGAATGTCCAACTTTCTCTAGTACATGCTGCACCTGACTAGCTTCGCGATCGCTACCAACTTCAATAATTAAGAACTTGCCGTTGTCAATTGCTTCTACAAATAATGCAATGGCATGTGCACTAATTCCCAAATTAGTTAAAGTGACTTCCAAGCCACCTTCTGCAGTAATGTTTTCCCAATTCATTACACTTTGAGGCTCTTTATAGTCTTTAGCAACAATAGAAATATGAGCAATAAGCAAACCTTTCTGCTCCATCTCCAATACAGCCTGTTTCGCGTCTTCTTCAGAGTCAAAGATATCAACAACAGTTACTCTATTGGTTAATTCAGACAGAGAAGATTGTCCCTCCATGTATATCATCTCTGGCACAATTGCATAGTTGTTTAGCAATCCTTCACCATCGACTGTATGCCCATGAGCCCTGTTGATTTCGTCAGGATGCATTGGGGTTTGTTCAGCTAATATAGTCATTTATAATCTCCTGAAGGTTTCTGTAATTACCTTGTCAGAGCAATGATTGACTTGATAAGTGAGATCTCTAAATTGATTGATCTTGTTGCAAAGTGTAATACAGTGCTTTGCTATCAAACCAAGAAAAAATCAGAAAAAGTTGCTTTGCAACTTTTTCTGATTTTTTCTTGGTTTTGGTTTGATAGGTAATGGTCAGCTACTTACATCGCCTTGTACTCAAACCTAAAGTCCACAAGACTATTCCCATTCGCGTTCTTCGAGTTCTTGTTGTGGTAGTAACAAAGTTGCTTCTATCTCTTCACGAATACTAGCCGTAACTTCACAATTGCTATTGAGACAATCAAGCAGTAGTTGATTAGCATCGTAATAATACTGCAAAGCCTGTTCTTGAGGAAGACTAAATTCCCATTTGTTACCGATATTGCGATGGGCTGAGATCGCCTCCTGTAACTTGATTACCCAAGTCGCATAGTTTTTGTTGCACCAGTTATCAAAACTTGCCTTCGTATGATTGTTATTAGGCAATTGATCGCTGAGTTGCTGTAATGATTTATGAAATCCAATGTCAACAACGATTCCTAAAATATTGCTTAGAGCGTCGCCACAGGCATGGACATAGGCAAAATCCTTACTATTTTCGAGCACAGATTCGCGTAATAGATCATCAAGAGCCGCATCTAAAAATTCACCCTGATCTAATGTACAAGCTAAAGCTAAATCAGGGGCAAGATTGGGCGCACGGGTGAGGGCAAGATAAAAAGCACGACCTGTTGCAGATTTCGTTTCTAATGGATTAGATTGTGATTTTTGACTCGCCCAAGCTAAAAAATCTTGTAGATGTGGGTCTTCAGAAACAAGCGCATCAATTTGTTGCTTCATTAATTCCACTAAGCCATCGGCACTGCGGAGCATACTCGCCGTTAGCAAAAAGATTTCTCGCCAATGGGGATCGGTAATATGATTCACAAGCCCCTGTAATGACTGACCTAGGGCTTGCAGGTTATGATTAGCAACAATCTTACGAGCAGTGAAATATTCTTGTAAAGCCAGATAGGAGAATGAGAAGATACCTCTCGCCCGTTCTGCTAACAATCCATGCTGCGACTCAATCGCTCTTAATACGTCCTCACTCGCCTGCTGGATTTCTTCGGGATCAGTACTAGCATCGGGAAGGCTTACTAGATAGTCACCAATATACTGCTCTACAGCTCCTTGTTCAAAGAAATACTGACCCTGCTCAAAGGTAGCTGAGGCAATTTGGCTCAATAATTTAAGTTTTTGCGGCAACAAAAATCCACGATATATTTGATCTCGTTCAATGCCCTCCGCCTCATCCCATTTTCCGAGAAGTAAATCCATTCCTTGCTTATAAAACTCGGCTTGCTTAATGGGAAATTTGCCTTGACGATGAAATATGGAACAGGCAAGATGTAAAAATAGAGGCGTAGTAATCATGCGTCTAAACCTCCAATTTTCAGGCAATTCCAGCTTCTCTATAAATTTGCGTGAATTATCTACTCCATCACTATAATCTTGGGTAAAAGCAACAAACCATTTTTGCGAAAAATCAGTAATTTGCTTTTGGGTGAACGGGGCAATTTCCACATCTGTAAAACCTTGTAGAGCTAGCTTTTGGGAGGCTGTGCGGCAGGTTGCGACAAATTGGTTTTTGTGGTATTTCTCGGAAAATCGTCGAATTTCATTGAGGATAACACTTTCTTCTTCATGGGCTACTTCATCCATTCCATCGATCAAAAGTAGGATTCTTCCTGCTTGTAGTAACTTCTTAATCACCGATAGTTGCGAAATATCAGTAGTTAGAAATTCTTGATGGATAAATTCTAAGAAATCAACACGCTGTTGTTCTCTACGGCTTTCCGCAAAATCTCGAAGTTTAATAAAGATAGGAATTTGACTTTCAACAAATTGCTCACGATTACATTCGATGGCAAGATGCTTGAGAAATGTCGATTTTCCAGAACCCGGTTTTCCTAATACTCTGAGCTTGTTATACTTTGCAACAGCCTGCATCCCCGGAATTTGGCTTTCGACGATTTTGCCCAGACCAAAGCGATCAATATCTTCAGGGGCGAGACTATTGATTGATGCAATTTCCAGCCATTGTTGACTGGCTATCTGTTCTAGGATGTTGACATCGATATAAATCTGCTCGATTTTGATAGGACGAGGTACATCCAATAGCTGCAAGATGCCGCATTGGTGATTAATTTTTTCGCGCCGATGCGATCGCACTGTTTGTACAAGAGCATCTATCCCTAATTCAGTTAAGTCAATGCTTCCATCTTCATTGCGATCGATATATTCGAGGGGAGGATCTAGGGCAATCTCTCGCCAATCTAAATCTAATCTTGTACAAATCTCAAAAAATGTATAACGTTCGATCGCCTGACCATCAAAAAAGCGCCAAATCGGTTGTCTAGTTTTGATCCCAACTTCATTAGCGAGATATTCTTGAGTCCAGCCTTTGAGAGCAAATTGCTGTTTAGCCTTTTTTACCCCTGCTGGTGATGCTTGTAGCGATCTCTTTGCCATAAGGGTAATAAGCTCTTGTATATTTTGTATATTTAAGAATATCCCAATTACTCAAACAAGAATTAGAAGCCTAAGACTTCAAAAATAAATATTTGTAATTAAGTCAATCAAAATATAACACTAACATCACAAACATTTTTTAATATAATAATTTATTTATACTTTGCTATAAATTCAGAAAATCAGACCCAAATTCATTGCAAACATTATCTTCTAGTTTTTTATTAATCATAATTTATTTCAAGAATTATTTTTAATGGCTAATTGAGGGGGATTTTTTAGAGGATTGCAACAACCCCAAATTTATTCTTCGATGCCTTCAAAGACTTACAGAGAATACATTATAGAAAATCAGTTCGTATTTGATAGTTAAGCAAAAATGATTTAAAACCTGCATTTAAACTTAGGGACAATTTGTGGACTATCTCTAAGTTTAGTTGGTTTGTGTTAAGTTCCAACTTTTTTATTGTAGGTTATATATCTGTCAATTTATACAAGTTAGATTTGATTTTACATTTAACACTAAATTTATTTTTCAGTTTTTTACTAACTACTCTAGTTTATTGTAACGAATTAAAACGTTCTAAAACATCTTATACAAATCAATCAATTGTTTATACATTATCTCTAATGATGAAATGTAAAGCTTGAAATACTAAAAATACTAACTAGCTACAATCGAGCATATTTTGATAAGTTTTACCTCCTTGCTCCTAACTAAATCCTCCTCCCTTCCCACCCAAGGATTAACTGCTTAAAGACACTCTCACCGAATGTCACTCAAAAGCCATAGCCTTTCATCAGTATGAAGAACAATATGGATACCAAAATTACAGTAGATGCGAATACATTGGAGCATTCAGAAAGTACTGAAAACATTCCTCTTAAACTTGTTCTTGATCAAAGTGAGGAAATCAAAAAAAATGTCAAAAAAGTTGCCGATCAAATAAGTTCAGTAAATGCAGTTTTCAAGCAAGATAAAAAAATTTATTTCCCATATCCAACTATTGAACAAGCGATCGCTCAGAATGAAGAAGCTGAACGAAAGATGAATAAAGCTGTAGGCGATTTACATCAAGTTAACACTGAACTTGCCAAGCAGGTTGCTGAAAGAATTGATATCGAATCAGAACTGAAGCAGGCAAAGAGTGAGCTATTTGATATACGTGCTGATTTATCAAAATCCCAGATCAAAGAGAAAGATGCACTATATATTGCACTGCATGACTCATTAACGGGGCTACCAAATCGTTTGCTATTAGAGCAGCGTCTAGATCATGGATTGACTCAATCAAGAAGATATGGCTGGAAACTAGCGGTTATGTTCATTGACCTAGACAAATTTAAGAACATCAATGATTCCTATGGTCATGATATTGGCGATAAGCTACTGATCACTATAGCAAGGCGTTTAGAAGATGCTGTGCGGGGTGAAGATATGGTCAGTCGATGGGGAGGTGATGAATTTATATGCCTCCTTTTAAATATAAAACACGAATCTGATGCGATTAGCCTTGCCAACAAGATGGTTGAGGAGATTTCTCAAAAATGTGATTTGGACGGAATAGTAGTTTCTATCAGTGCCACAATTGGGATCGCGATATGTCCTAGGGATGGCGAGACGGCTGAAATCCTATTTAGACAAGTAGATCGGGCTATGTATAGATCGAAGGGGACAGATCAAAGAATTATGCTGTTTGATGAATCTATTTTAGATGCTGATGTTACGTAGAACAAAGAGCGTCATCATGTTCCCATGTCATCCTAAAAGAGGATTTGGAGACCAAATCCCTACATATTTGCACGGTAGGGGCTTGGTCTCCAAGCCCCAATCTCAGCTTTTCACGTAACATCAGTTAACGTGAGTTCGATATGGCTCTTTGCGTCGTGCGAAGCACGACGCAAATGGTGAAAACTGGTAAGAATCGCTAAGCGATTCTTACCAGTTTTCACCATTTGCGTCGAACTGACATTCAGTTACAGGATTTACATTTATGATTTTGATTCCCGTTATAAATAAAACCATTTTTGACCACATCTTTTGATTCACAGTTGGGTGATTCAAAAGATGTGGTCAATTTGGCATTGATAATTAAGTGTCTAAAAGTTCTTTTATGATTTTATGCTTACATCTGGCGTACTACCATTCTAAAGCCTAGCTATTGCTCAAAAATGGTGTCTTAGGTGACAGTATATAAGTGTGACAAACCTATTCAGACTGATATCTATGAAATTTTGATCTTTTTTTGATCTTTTATAGATCAGATCTAGAGCGATCGCTGTATGCTTGAATAGCAGTTTTTTATCTACAGGAGATTACTTAGTTAGTTTTCCCCTTCAAACACAAAAAAGCCAGTGACTGCAAACCACTAGCTTTCTTGTAAACCCGAAGGTTTTTTAAATTTAATATCCAGGAATGGACAGATGTTGCTTTTAGACGGGCAATTTTGTTCAGCGCTTTCTTATATCTTAACGCAAGATACAAGTTTAGCAACAGTTTTTGCTGCAAATTTTTAATAATTTTGCAAAAAGCAATTATTGATTATCGAACTGAATTCAAAAAGTCTGTTTATTTCCTGATTGAAATCGCTACAAACCTTACAATCAGGACAATCTAGATGTTTTTAATTTTGCAACTCTTGCAGGTGCGAATCTTTTTTAAGATCGACCTTAGCAAGCTCATTGGAGGTCAAAAATAATGATCTCCCTAAATAACCAGTATTCTTCCCGAAAGTTTTCACCAACTAAGTCAAATAATCCTTGCCCGATCTGCGATGACATCACAGGTAAATGTCGAACTGCCTCTGATAATCAAGATTTTGTTCTGTGCATGACCCATCCCAGTGATGCCGATCTGCCTGATTGGAAATATCTGGGCGAAACAAATGGCAGTTACTTTGCGGGTAAGTATGTCCGCAAACGTCCTGAGTCTGAGTCGGATCGCCTAGAGCGTCGTGACCGAAATTTAAAACTACGGATGGCTCAACAAAAGGCGAAGCAAGATGGTTTGGCGAAGTTGCCTGATGCTGCCCAACGCGATCGCCTCTATCAAAATTATTTGCAGAAACTTGATTTAAACAGTTTAGATAAGGCTGATTTAGAAAGTCGTGGCTTATCTGAGCTAGAAATTCAATATTTAGATGCTAAATCAACTAATTCTGGCTATATACTGCCAATTAAGAATCCTGATGGCAAAATTCTCGGCTTTCAAATCCGTTTACGTGATGCTGATTCAGGACGCTATCGCTGGCATAAGCCTTTTGGGATCTCAGCACAACAACAAAATGGTGAGTTGCCTTTAGCTTTTCATGGTGATATTCAGGTTGATTGTCAGCGTGTGGTCTTGGTTGAAGGGACAGGAGTTAAGCCCTATCTTGCTGCTAAGTTACGTGGTTGTGTAGCGATTGGTGCTTCGGGTGGTCAGTTTGTAGCTAGTAAAAAAACTTTACAAAGTTATTTTGATGCAATTTGGGCTAAACCTGAGTTGACAAGGTTGGAATATGCGATCGATGCGGGTGACATTACTAATTCATCAGTAATGCGCCGCCATGAGAAAAATCTGGATTTCTTAAGTGAGCTAGATTTTGCGGTTGATGTTCTCTGGTGGGGTCAGGTTGCTAAAACTGATGATGATATTGATGAGTTATCTGGTGATGCAGCGATTCAGCTTTTGACGGTTGAGCAGTTTTTTCAGATTGCTAATTACCAGCCCAAGCCTAAGTTTTCGCCGCTCCAATGGCTGAAAGATAAGCTTTTTCCCAAGAAGGCGGCTAATGGTTTTGCTCAGAAATCTGACAAACCAAGGCGATCGCCTCAACCCACGTTACCTAAATTTGTATATGAGGCTGGGGCAAGGCTGGAAACTTGGCGTGATTCATTACTAACTCACAAACATGTCCTTGATGCTTCAGCGACGGGTACGGGCAAAAGTTATGATGCGGGGCGCTTGCGTCCTGAGTTATTTAATGATGTTGAGCGGATTATCTATATATCTAATGATTCGCGTAATGTCACGACTCCCACTTTACAAGATTGGGAGATTTTGCCTGCGCGTCACAATGGTTTGACTAATAAATCTGGTAAGTTGCGTCGCGCTAAGTCGGGCGAGTCTGTGCATACTCAGGCAAATTGCTCTCGGACTGGGGCTATTTCATCTCTGCGGGATAAAGGAGTTGCTGATACGAAGGTCATTTGTGAGACTTGTCCTTTGCTTAATGCTTGTCGTGGTAGTTCGGGTGATGGGTTTGGCTTTCGTCACCAAAGGGCGATCGCTTTTAATTCTAAAATCTTGCGATCGCATCCTGCGAGTTTGCCTAGTCCCACTGAGTTTGATTATTCAAAAACTTTGCTTATCTGGGAGGAGGTTTCGGAAAGTTTGACAACGATGCGTCAAATCTCGGTTAGTCGTGAGGATGTGGATCAGGCGATCGCTTTGCTAACTCGTTCTCATCTTGACCATAAGCAGCAAATTATTGATGTGCTGAATAAATTGCATGGGTTGTTGGGTGATAAGTCTTACTACGGGCTGGATTTTCATGGGATTAAATCGGCTATTCCTGAAGTTATTGATACAACTTTGCTGGCGGAGTTGCTGAAACCAGATCTATCAATTCTCGATACGGTTGATGGCATTGCTGATTCTGAGTTTGAAAATGCTACAGGTAAGGATAAGCGGGAGTTGGCTAAGTTCCACGCTTTGCTGAAACGAGAAACTACTTTCCATGCTGATGAAATTAGGCAAAAGATTGACCGTGAGGTTTTAAAGCAATGGCTGGTGGAGTTTTTAGATATTCTTTCTGAAGCTATTTCCCACGGTGACTTGCATATTCAATATGAAAAGTTAACGGTTTCTCTGGGTGACTCTCGCTTACAGGATATCGCTCGCAAATCAGCAGCCAATCTTTATCTGGATGCTACGGTTGATGTGACGGATCTGCAAATGCGTCTTGATGCTCCTGTCCATACCATTAAGCAATCAGGTGTGTTGGTGATGCCTCAGATTTTTCAGGTGCATAATCTGGGGCGTTTAGGAATGCAGCGTCGTGAGGAGAAGACGGCAAAGGTTGAAGCAATTATTGCTCATCTTACTAACCTTGATCCAACTACTAGGGTGATTGATTTTAAAAAGTTTGCTAAGTCTGATGCTCATGGCTTCTGGTTCCGCGATTCTCGTGGTTCTAATGATTTTAAATCTGCCAAAACTTTTGTGATTGTGGGTACTCCTTGCGCCAATATTGCGATGCTGCGTGCTGATTATGTAGCAATGACAGGGTTACATCCAATTGATAAAGATCCTAATTTTGCGGCGTTTATTGATCGCCATATTTTGGCGACGGTTCAGCAATGTTTTGGCAGGAAGGCGGGCGATCGCTTTCAAGATGGTGATGTTATTTACTTTTTGTCGGATTTTAATCTGGGTGATATGCCCCATACGCTTATTAAATCTGGTGATATCACTGCCGATGCGATGTCTAATTTGGAGCTTTTGCAACTCAAGGTGGCTC
>NZ_JAYGIF010000021.1:0-34691 GCF_034931345.1 Pseudanabaena sp. CCNP1317
AAGAGGACTTTCAGAAGGCAGTGAATTTGATCAATCACAGACCCAGAAAATCACTTGACTATCGTACTCCTTACGAAGTATTCTTTGCTTCATCAGAACCCGTTGCATTTCATCCTTGAATTGGCGTAACTTGTCTAATGCTAACTTAACAAAAGCTATTCTAAAAGATTCAGATTTAGAATATGCAAACCTCAATTACACGAATCTTAATAAATCAGATTGTGAAGGAGTCAATCTAAACAAAGCTGATCTTAGTTACTCGTGCTTTTTTAAAGCGAATATGAGACGAGCAAATCTATATCAATCTAAATGTTATCAAACAGACTTCCAAGAAGCTAACCTAGAATCATCTTTATTTGGAAAATCTGACTGTTTAAGAGCTAGTTTTTATAAGTCTAATCTTAGATCTTCAGTTTTCAACGGAGCTGATATTACATTTGCAAACTTTCAGAAAGCAAATCTTCAAAAATCATTAATTTATGCAGCTAATGCATTCAATTGTAATTTTTTTAATGCAGATTTAACAGATGCTTGCCTTGCAGCAATGCATGGAATTGGTGCAAATTTTTCCGAAGCTAATTTAACTGGGGTTTGTATTGAAAATTGGAATATTAATGCAAGCACAAATCTTCAAAATATATTTTGCGACTATGTTTACAATAAATCTGGATGGGATTGGGATGGCGATGGTGAATTTTTGCCTTCAGATCGATTACCGCATGATCCTGCAATAAATTTTAAAGTAGGAGAATTTGAGAGATTTATTCAAAAAGCTCAAAATACAGTCGATCTGATTTTTACTAATGGCATTGACTGGCAAGCATTTCTACAAGCATTTTTGAAGCTAAAATCTAAAACTGGTGAAGAGCTATCTATTCACTCAATAGAGGACAAGTGGGATAACTACTTTATCGTTCGTGTCAATGTGCCACCTGACACAAATAAGGGAAAACTTGCAGAGGCTTTAAATCGTGAATATGAACTTAAAGAAGATAAAAAGTTTTTACATCAACATATTACGGATCTTACAATGTCTTTAAATGAAGCTCTAAGGAAAAAGCCTATGTCTGGTGATACGTTTAACATCAATGCTAACAACTCGCCTGTGAGCATTGCAAAAGATAATGCTACTCAGAATATCCACTCAATAAATGAAATATTCGAGCAGCATCAAGATATTTCTGAGATTGCAGCAGAAATTCAAAAGCTATTGGCTCAAGTTCAAGATCAGGGACTGAGTGAGAGTGATGCTCAGGAAAAAGTAGCAGATGATTTGGCAAATAAAGCTAAAAGTGATTCTACTATGATGGAAAAACTTAAATCACTTGGCAAAAGTTTCGGCAGTGCTTCTGGTAAAGCACTTGTAACAGAAGGAGTAAAAGCTGTTTTTAA
Organism: Pseudanabaena sp. CCNP1317; assembly: GCF_034931345.1. NCBI lineage: Bacteria > Bacillati > Cyanobacteriota > Cyanophyceae > Pseudanabaenales > Pseudanabaenaceae > Pseudanabaena > Pseudanabaena sp. CCNP1317. The sequence continues at coordinate 1,393 of NZ_JAYGIF010000021.1, forward strand.
ACTAGCTCTTAACAAAGCAGGTATACATTTGGAATAAAAGCGATCATTCTCGCAGGCGAAGAAACAGAAGTATTGATTGGTAGTAACGGCGAAATAGTGGAGATATAGAGATGATCCAGCCTGATTACAAACAAATGACTCGTACCGAATTACGGGAATATATGTTAGCTCACCGTGATGATGAGAAAGCTTTTCATACCTATATGGACAAAGTTCAGCAAGAAGCTGTCAAAACCCCAATTAATGATGAAGTAATTGCCGATCCTCAAAAATTTGCTACTTTCATTGAACAAAATAAACAACGCAAACAGCAAGAAGCTACAGTGCAACAAACCAATTCATTTAGCCAAAACTTTCACGGCAATGTCTATGGTGTCGCTGGTCATGTAGCAGGGAACCAAGTCATTAACGCCCAGCAACAAAGTCTAGCAAGTGCCGCAATGGAAATCCAAGCACTTTTGACACAACTCGCTCAAGATTACCCTGAAGGCTCACCAGAAGATAAACAAACAGTCGCTAAGATGGAACTTAGACGCAAAGTTAAAGAAGATCCAACCCTTAAAGATCGTTTGCTAAGTGCAATCAAATCTGGTGGTATTGAGACAGTGAAAGTTCTCACAAACAATCCTTTTGTCAGCATTCCAATAGAAACTATCAAAGGTTGGTTAGAAGCAGAGCCGCAAAATAAATCTTAGGATTATAGAGATCGCTATTTGGCTGATTTTTTGAGAGACGATCGCTGGTTGTGAGGATGGATAGGCGATCGCTGGTTGGTTAAATTTTTAGATGGGGCGATCGCTGGTTGTGAGGATGGATAGGTGATCGCTGTTTGATTTATTTTTTTGAGGGGGCGATCGCTGTTCTAGTCTCAGCTTTTCTTTTGCTTAGAGACTGCTATTTATAGAAAAAAAAGAGTTAGCTAGTACAAACTAAAACACACGAAATGAGGGGTAGCGCAAAGCGCCGCCCCTCACTTCGTGATGTTTTATAGCAAAACTTGCTTTGCTATAAAACATCACAAACCTCATTGAGAGGTGTTGACCATAGAGACTTCCAATCTATGCCAAATAGAGTCTTAGCTTGTCTTGCCATAATCCATCCTTGAGCGATCGCATCCATATATTCAGCAGAACACTCAATATCATTGACCGCACTTTTGAGGAGATTCTTCGCAATCAAAGCGAGCCAAAATCGACTCGCATGAAGTTGAGAAACATTTTGAGAATCAGTTAACGTTAGCTTTGGTTAGCTCTGCAATTGGCGCGATCGCCTTTAATTTTAACTTAGGATGGTCAGCTTCCACTTGATTTAAGTTCCATTGGTTCTTAAATAGTAAAACAGGACGATTCCAGCTATCTTTGACCACCATTGTGTTAAACAACCTACCAATTGCCTCGAGAGCTTCCCAGCCATCATCAACCCATCGTGCTACGGAATAGGGCATAGATTCCAACATCGTTTCGACGTTATATTCACTTTGGAGACGGTATTGAGCAACTTCAAATTGTAACTGTCCGACAGCCGCAAGAATCGGATCGCGCTTGGCTTCATCCACGGAATACATTATTTGAATCGCACCTTCCTCTTGTAACTCCGATATGCCTTTACGGAATTGTTTAAACTTAGAAGGATTTGGATTGCGAAGGGTACAGAATAGCTCTGGCGAAAAGCAAGGAATCCCCGCGTATTGGCGTTTTTTGCCGAGATAAATTGTATCTCCGATCGCAAACATCCCTGGATTATTCAAACCAATTACATCGCCTGCATAGGCAACATCGATCGCCTCACGATCTTGACCAAATAGCTTTTGGGCATGGGATAACCGAATGCTTTTGCCACTTCGCAAATGGGTCACACTCATGTCTTTTTCAAACTTGCCAGAGCAAACACGCACAAAGGCAATGCGATCGCGATGGCGTGGGTCCATATTTGCCTGAAGTTTGAACACAAACGCTGAGAAATCCTCATCAGTGGGCGAGACTTCACCGCTAGAGCTATCGTGAACGGCTGGAGTTAAACCACATTCAAGGAAAGATTTTAAGAATAGCTCCACACCAAAATTAGTCATCGCACTACCAAAGAAAATTGGGGTGAGCTTGCCGCGATGCAAATCCTGTGTATTCCATTCTGCACCCGCAGAATCAAGTACCTCTAAATCCTCTAAAAGCTGATCATAAAGATGCTTGCCAATAAACTTAATCGCTTGGGGATCATCAAAAGGATAGATATTAACATCAGCTTCTCTTTGCCCATGGGCGCTACGCTTAAATAAATGCACCGTTTTACTAGCGCGATCATACACACCTTTAAACTGATCACCCGTCCCGATCGCCCAGTTCATTACATAGGGCGTAATCCCCAATTCCTTCTCGATTTCATCAAGTAGCTCCAGAGGCTCACGGGTGGGGCGATCCATCTTGTTGATGAACGTAAAAATGGGCAGCGATCGCATCCGACAAACTTCAAATAATTTGCGGGTTTGTGGCTCTAAGCCCTTTGCGCCATCAACGAGCATCACTGCATTATCGGCAGCCGCAAGGGTACGGTAGGTATCTTCACTAAAGTCTTTGTGACCGGGGGTATCTAGCAAATTAATGCAATAGCCCATATAGTCAAACTGCAACACCGTCGAAGTAATCGAAATCCCGCGTTGTTTTTCTAATTCCATCCAGTCCGAAGTGGCATGACGTTGGGCGGCTCTAGCCTTGACAGCACCCGCAAGGTGAATTGCACCTCCGTATAGCAATAGTTTTTCGGTTAATGTTGTTTTCCCCGCATCGGGGTGGGAAATAATTGCAAAGGTGCGTCGCCGTTCGACTTCGCGCTCTAACTCTTGCCACAGTTGACTCATGGAAATTTTAACGAACTTTTTTAGATTTATGGTTACTGCATCTATTATGCTTACTTTTTAACGCATTAACGCAAATCATCAAAATGCCAGAAATAATCCATGAAAAATTTGAACTGACGAGCGAATATATTACCTTATGCAACTTATTGAAAGTTTGTGGGGTTGCTGATACGGGTGGCGTAGCAAAATTGATGATTATCGATGGCGATGTTGAGGTTGATGGTCAGGTTGAATTACGCAAGGGTTGCAAAATTCGCGCAGGGCAAAGAGTAAGCGGTTATGGTTTCGTGATCGATGTCGTGTAGGCTGCGCTTCGCGCAGCCTACACGAGACTACATAAGTCAGCAATTGTGCGAATTGACCACTATTAGCGATCGGGCTAGCATAAAAGCATTAATCGGACTTAATAATTTGCTAGCTTAAACATCTGACCACTAGTTATTTTGCCAATCTTTTTCAACATGTACCGCTAATCTTCACTTTAGCGGCAGTTTTTGGTTTGCAAATTACCGCTCTAGTTGTTTGGTTAAGAAATCTACTTGATGGTAATTTTGATAGTCAATTAGATCTCAAACCACAACACTTAAATATCCTGAATATTGAAAATATTAGTGATCCGATCTTGCTTGGGTCACTAAGCGGCGTAATACTCGTAATTACGATTGTGATCGTCTTGGTGCGATCGAGTCTTGCGACTTTTCAACGCTTAAAAAAATCAAATCAGGAATTAGAGACCCTTGTCCAAGAAAGAAGCTATGAGCTAGATGCCTCAAAAGCATCACTACAAAGGACAAGCTTCATTTTATATCGGCGCGAACAGCAACTGCGAAAGCAGCAAAATGTTTTGTTTGATTTGACCAAAGATAAGGCAATCAACCAAGGTGACTTTATCGTTGCTGTCCAAAATATTACGAGAACAGGAAGTTATGCCTTAAATGTAGAGCGGGTCAGTATTTGGCTTTTTAATAAGAGCAAAACCGTATTGCATTGTCTTGATCTCTATCAAAAAAGTAGGCATCTGCATACTGAATCTGAGGTTTTAACTGCGCGGGAATATCCTAGCTTTTTTGCGGCTCTACTAGAAAACCGCAGTATTGCGATCGAAGATGTACAAGAAGAAGATATTCTTCAGGAATTAGTCCCCCCATACTGTAAGCCACTAAACATTGTTTCAATTCTATTATCTAGATTTGAAGTGGGCGGCGAAATTATGGGTATACTGGCTTTTGAACATACTGAGATTGAACATCTATGGCTAGAGGAAGAAATTAGCTTTGCTAATTCATTATCTGACTTATTGGCTTTGGGAATGGAAGCTCAAGAGCGCCGACGAGCAGAAGAGAGTTTGCGAGTTGAACAGAAAAAGTCTGAACGCTTACTATTGAATGTTTTACCGCAAGAGATTGCTGAGCGTTTGAAGTCTGTGCAACTAAAAACCAAAGTCCATTTAAAAACTAGTGGCACAATTATTGCAGATTCCTTTGAAGAAGTTACGGTTCTATTTGCCGATATTGTGGACTTTACCGAATATGCAGCTTCTATTTCTGCTAGTGAATTGGTAAATGTCCTTAACGAAATTTTTTCAGAGTTCGATCACCTTGTCGAACAGTATGATTTGGAGAAAATTAAAACCATTGGTGATTCTTATATGGTCGTGGGTGGGCTGCCTGTGCCAAGTAAAGATCATGCGGAGGCGATCGCAGAAATGGCTTTACAGATGCAAACAGTGATTCAAAAATTTAAGCGCGCTGATGGTACTGATTTTTCATTGCGGATTGGCATTCATACGGGACATGCGATCGCGGGTGTCATCGGCACTAAGAAATTTATTTACGATCTGTGGGGTGATACAGTTAATGTCGCCAGTCGTATGGAGTCTTATGGTATTGCAGGTTGTATTCAAGTGACTGAAGCAACCTATCAACTTTTGAAAAACAAATATCAACTTGAACAGAGAAGCGCGATTAATATTAAAGGTAAAGGAGAAATGATTACTTATCTACTCAAAGGTCGAATATAGAAATCGAATCTTCCACTAAATTACGCTCCTCTAAATAAGATTTTGCTATCTTTAACGCAAGTCATTATGCATAATGTTTAAAATACTGCCAATAACCTCTTATATAACTAAATCATTCACAAAAGTTCCACTTAAATTTGTTTTAGTTGTGCCGTTTGTGATTCAGATTTGTCTGGCTACAGGAGTAGTTGGGCTATTTACCTTTCATAATGGACAGCAGAGAGTAAATGCGATCGCTGAAAGTTTAAGCGGTGAAATTGGCGAACGCATTAGTACAGAGCTTAATCACCATTTACATTTGCTACCGCGAAATAATCAGGCAAACAATCAGGTAAACAATCAGGCAAATGTTGATGTGATTAGTATATTTCTACGGGGATTGAAATATGGTAACAATGGGCGTTTTTTTGTAATTGAGCGATCGGGTTTAGTCGTTGGATCTTCTACTTCAGAATCAAATTTGCTGCTTGTTGATGGCAAGCCTCAGCGACTAAATATTCTAGATAGTAAAGATGCTCTATCGCAAACAACAGCCAAATATTTACTAAAAATGTATGGTCGATTTGATGCAATTCAAGGATCTGAACATATAGAAGCCATGTTAGGAGGGGAAGAACATTTTATTCGTGTCCAAAGTTGGCAAGATGACTCTGGACTAGATTGGTTAATTATCATTGTTGTACCTGCTTCCCAATTCACTGGCTCGGAGCAAAATTACACTCAGACGATGATTTTGCTGTGTTGGGCAGTATTGGCGATCGCCATCTTGATCGGAATGATTACAGCCCGATCAATTAGCACACCTCTACGTAAACTCAGTGAAGCTTCACAGGCAATTACTGACGGTAAGATTGATACTAGAGTCAAATTAGAAGGAACTAGTGAGATTAAAACGCTTTCAGAATCTTTTAACATGATGGCTGAAATGATCACCAACTCATTGCTAAATCTAGAAAGAGCAAATCAAGAATTAGAATTACGGGTTCAAGAAAGAACCCATGAATTAAATGCCTCAAAAGCCTCCCTCCAAAGGACTAATTTCCTGCTAAGTCGTCGTGAAAGTCTACTTCGCAAGCAACAAGATGTTCTATTTAGCTTAACTAAAGATAAATCTATTAATCAAGGACATTTTATTGATGTTGTGCAAAATATTACCCGCACAGGTAGCCATGCCTTAAATGTTGAACGTGTTAGTATTTGGCTATTTGACAAGACCAAAACCCTATTACTTTGTCTGGATTTATATATCAAAAGTACCAATATTCATACAGAGGTAGATTTTTTAACTTCTCAGAATTATCCTAAGTTTTTTGCAGCCCTACAAGCGAGGCATGTGATTGCTGTAGAAGATGTCCAAGAAGAAGACTATTTACAAGAACTAATTAATTCATATTTTAAGCCTGCGGGAACTGTATCTCTATTAATCAAATCCTTTGAAGTCGATGGTCAAGTAACAGGCATCATTGTCTTTGAACATATTGACGTAGAGCGTTTATGGCTACCTGAAGAGGATAGTTTTGCTAGCTCTTTAGCCGATTTATTGTCTTTGGGAATAGAATCTCAAGAGCGTCATCGGGCTGAAGAGAAGTTGCGAATTGAGCAGATGAAATCGGAGCGTTTATTGTTAAATGTTCTGCCTCAAGAGATTGTAGAGCGCTTGAAATTGTCACAGTCAAAGGCGGTAGCCAATAAGGTTACTGAAACATACTCTAACCAGATGCTAGATATGTCTCCAGATCCGATGTTAGATAATCTGGATAACGGTGTAAATGGGGCGATCGTTGCCGATGCCTTTGATGAAGTTACGGTTTTATTTGCGGATATTGTCAATTTTACGGAGTATGCGGCGGCTATTTCCGCAAGTGATTTGGTCAACTGCCTAAACGATATTTTTTCAGAATTTGATCGCCTTGTGGATTTGTATGACTTAGAAAAGATTAAAACCATTGGTGATGCCTATATGGCGGTAGGTGGCTTGCCTGTACCCAGTAAAGATCATGCGGAGGCGATCGCTGAAATGGCTATAGAGATGCAATCATCGATTCAGAAATTTAAGCGTTTAGATGGTAGTCCCTTCTTGCTGCGAATCGGTATTCATACAGGTCAGGCGATCGCAGGTGTAATCGGTACGAAAAAGTTTATTTATGATCTGTGGGGCGATACGGTTAATGTGGCAAGTCGGATGGAGTCCCATGGTGTTGCTGGCTGCATTCAAGTAACAGATGCAACCTATCAAATCTTAAAAAACAAATATCAACTTGAAAAAAGAGCAACAATTAATATTAAAGGAAAGGGAGAAATGATTACTTATATACTTAAAGGACGAATTGAAATTTAGAAGAATGTCATAATATCATAATAAGAGTGTTTCATAAATTACCCCAATATTTCTTTAAGATAAATTGGTTGTCGATGATGTTGAAAATCCCATATACATCCAAGCTGTTTAAAAATATTCCGCTAACGCTGATTTTAGTAGTTCCTTTTGTATTGCAGATTTGTGTAACAGTTGGTGTTGTTGGGATTTTCTCATTTCGGAATGGACAGCAAGCAGTTGGTGAATTAGCAACCCAATTGAGTGCAGAGATTAGCGATCGCATTAGTGTAAAACTTGATAATTATTTACGAGTGCCACCGCAAATTAATCAAACTAATGTAGATGCTGTCAAGTTAGGAATGCTCAATTTAGAGGACTTTCAGAAAGTAGGAGCTTTATTTTGGACACAGATAAATTTATATGCAGTTGGCTATATTAACTTTGCTTTTGATAACCAAGAGTTTATTGGTGTTGAACGCAAAGACAGTGGACAAGTAGTTATTAATGAGACAACTTTAGCGCGAGGAATTACCAAAACAGCCAGTTTCTCTGTCGATCAAAATGGTAATCGCCAAGAATTGTTAGAAGTAATTGAAACGGATGAAGATGTGCGAGAGGAGGGTTGGTATGCAGATGCGGTAAAAGCAGGGAAGCCTACTTGGTCACAAATTTATCAATGGGTTGATCGTCCTGAAGTCTTATCAGTTTCCCACAGCTATCCACTTTACGATCGCGATCGCAAGATTATTGGGGTGCTAGGTGTTGACTTCATTCTTACGCAATTGAATTCCTATTTAAATGAGCTAAAATCAGATAAAGCAGGACGCATTTTTATAATTGAGCGATCGGGTTTAGTTGTCGGTACGTCCAGTGGTGAGCGGACATTTTCAATTGTTAATGGAAACCCACAACGCCTTAATATCCTGAATAGTGGAGATCCGTTATCAAGAGCGACTGCTCGTTATCTAATTAGTGAATTTGGGGGATTTACTTCGATTCAGGATAAAGAAAACTTAGAGCCTAATTTTGAAGGTGGCAAACATTTCATTCAAGTCCAGTCTTGGCGCGATCGCGATGGACTAGATTGGTTAATTGTGGTGGTGCTGCCTGAATCTAGCTTTATGGAACAAATTAATAATCGCCAAAAAATAACGATTTTGTTTAGTCTAGCCGCGTTAGGTTTTGCGATCTTGATTGGCATGATGACAGCACGGTATATTACAGAACCATTACTCAAATTAAGTGGTGCTTCTCAAGCGATCGCTAATGGTGATTTGGACTCTAGGGTATCGGTGCAAGGTACAAGTGAAGTCAAAGTTTTATCTGAGTCATTTAATCGGATGGCAGAAATGCTGACAGAATCCTTTACCCGCATTGCAAAAGCCAATACAGAATTAGAGTCACGGGTTCAAGAAAGAACCAGTGAACTAGCTGATTCTCAATTATTATTGCAACGGAACAATTTTTTGTTGCAACGTCGTGAGCAACAACTGCGCCGACAACAAAAGATTTTAATCAATCTTACTAAAAATAAAGCACTCAACTTGGGTGACTTTATCATCGCAGTGCAGGATATTACCGAAACCGCTAGTCAGACTCTGGATGTTGAGCGTGTGAGCGTCTGGCTATTTGACAATACAAAAACTAGATTGCATTGTCTCGATCTTTACATAAAAAGTAGTAATACCCATAGCGAAACTGATTTTCTGGGAACAGATAAATTTCCAAGTTTTTTTGCAGCTCTCCAAGAAAATCGCAGCTTGGTTATAGAAGATGTCGATAATGAAGAAATATTGATCGAGCTACGACCAGCCTATCTCAATCCTCTTGGTATTTTGTCTCTATTAATATCGTCCTTTGACATTGGCGGGGAAACCATCGGGCTTTTGATGTTTGAACAAATTGGTGTAGAACGTTTTTGGTTGCTTGAGGAAATCAGCTTTGCTAGTTCTTTGTCAGAGTTATTGTCTTTAGGAATGGAAGCTCAAGAACGCCGCCGCGCCGAGGATGATTTAAAAGTTGAAAAAATGCGCTCAGAACGTCTACTGCTCAATGTTTTACCAAAGGCGATCGCTGAGCGCTTGAAGTCATCCACGATCTATACTCCTACCAATATTCCCATTAAAAGATCCTCTGAAATCTTGTCAACTTCCACTATCTCCAAATTAAAACCTAGTGGCACGATTGTTGCTGACACCTTTGAAGAAGTAACAGTTCTGTTTGGAGACATCGTATCATTTACAGAATTTGCATCTTCAGTATCAGCTAATGAACTCGTCCATATGCTCAATGAGATATTTTCCGAATTTGATCGTTTAGTTGATTTCTATGGTTTAGAGAAAATTAAAACGATTGGGGATTCTTATATGGCAGTGGGTGGGCTGCCTGTGCCACGCTCCGATCATGCCGAAGCGATCGCCTCTATGGCTCTAGACATGCAACATTCAATTAGCAAATTTATCCGTCCTGATGGCAGTCCTTTTACGTTGAGGATTGGTATTCATACTGGTCAGGCTGTCGCAGGCGTAATTGGCAAGAAAAAATTCATCTATGATCTTTGGGGAGATACGGTGAATATCGCTAGCCGTATGGAGTCTCATGGTGTTGCAGGTTGCATTCAAGTTACGGATGTAACCTACCAAGTTTTAAAGGACAAGTTCCATTTTGATCCTCAGAGAAAGATTGAGATTAAAGGCAAAGGTGAAATGATTACTTATTTTTTAGTAGGCAAGCTCTAATACCAAAACCCAAGAAGTGAGGGGCGGCGCAAAGCGCCGCCCCTCACTTCTTGGGTTTTACAGCAATTGCCGATTAAACGAACTACAAGAAAAAAAGGAAAGCGTTGCAAAGCAACGCTTTCCTTTTTTTTCTTGGTTTGGATTTGAGCGCAAAGCTCTGTATGTCCTAAGCAAAGCAAGTTTTGCTATAACATCAGTAATTTACTAACGAAACAATCGGCACTTCAGGTAATTCTTTCCTGCCATTAAGAAAATCTAGCTCAATTAAAAAACCATTTATCGTCACGGTAATCGGGACTAAGTTAGACAAAGAGGGGCATAAAAAAGCCTTTCACTATTTGAATATTGCATCATGGATTGTCTATCCGTTGATTGTAATCATCACTATTTCGACTTTTGCGATCGCCTATAGCGATCGCTTAGTCTAGACCAAGCCCAGAATAAAAGTTCTGGGCTACAAATTCATTAAATTGTACGTGCAATGAAAACACCAAGATGATGTAGGGGCTTAGCATTTGCGCCACTATTTCTAGTCTCATCAAAAAAATTTGATTTGCAAATGCTAAGCCCTCTCTGCTTTTACTGACAATTTCTCCCTGCGTTGTGAGTTTTTGGGCAGAGCATTCCCAATTGAAGAGGATCTGAGAAACTTATAGATTGTCGCGGGAATGCTCTGCCCCTACAGATCTATATCTGTGGGCGAGAATAAATAATCACACTAACAATTTATGGGTTAACTCTGTCTAAACAAATTTTTGATACCTCGGCAAATATTTTTGAGCCAAGAACGGGATTTGATTGACCTACTTCTCTGCTTTGTGGGTGAGGCTTTTCCATTCTCAATCCCAGAGATATTCCTTTCATCAGTAGCATTTTGCAAATCAGCAATATTTTCAAGTACGAGATCTACCTTTGGTTGAAAAGCAGCAGGACTCTTTTTTGCAAAATCTTGATAAATCTGCAAAGCCTCTTGATATGCCGTCATCGCTAGAGCGATTGCATTGGTATTCATATGCAAAACCGCCAAATTGTTCAGCGTTGTTGCCACATCTGGCAGAAAACTAGCAGGATTCTGATTCGCTAATTCTCTTCTAATCTGTAAGGCTTCTGTATATTCCGACAGAGCAACCTTCATTTCATCGATATTCTTATGCAAATTCGCCAAATTGTTCAGCGTACCTGCCACATCTGGCAGAAAAGTAGCAGGATTCTGGATCGCTAATTCTCTACTAATCTTTAAAGCCTCCTCATATTCCGACAGGGCGATCGCCATTTCATTGGTATCACTATGCAAATTCCCCAAATTGTTCAGCGTACCTGCCACATCAGGCAGAAAAGTAGCAGGATTCTGCTTTGCCAATTCGCGATAAATCTCTAGAGCCTCCGTATATTCCGAGAGGGCGATCGCCATTTCATTGGTATTCCAATGCAAAAGCCCCAAATTGTTCAGAGTCAATGCCACATCAGGCAGAAAAGTAGCAGGATTTTGCTTTGCCAATTCGCGTCTAATCTCTAGAGCCTCCCTATATTCCGAGAGAGCGATCGGCATTTCATTGGTATCACTTTGCAAAACCGCCAAATTGTTCAGCGTATCTGCCACATCAGGCAGAAAAGTAGCAGGATTCTGCTTTGCCAATTTGCGATAGATCTCTAGTGCTTCCCTAATTTCCGATAGGGCTATCGCCATTTCATTGGTATTCCAATGCAAGCCTGCCAAATTGCTCAGCGTCAATGCCACATCAGACAGAAAAGTAGCAGGATTCTGCTTTGCCAATTTGCGATAGATCTCTAGTGCTTCCCTAATTTCCGATAGGGCTATTGCCATTTCATTGGTATCACTATGCAAAATCGCCAAATTGTTCAGCGTTGTTGCCACGTATGGCAGAAAAGTAGCAGGATTCTGCTTTGCCAATTCACGAAATATCTCTAGCGCCTTCCTATATTCCGAAAAGGCGAGCGCAAATTCATTTGTATCACTATGCAAAATCCCCAAATTGATCAGCGTTGTTGCCACATTTGGCAGAAAAGTAGCAGGATTCTGGGTCGCTAATTCTTGATAAATCTGTAAGGCTTCTTGATATATTTGTTCAGCTTGATTGAGCTTGTAATGTTCTTCTAAAAAATATGCATATTCAAACAAGTTTTCACCTGTCCGCGCCGCCCGTAGAGATTCTTCAAAATATTCGCAAGTTTGCTCTAAACGATTTGGTTGGTCATAAAAAGTTGCCCATAGCCGCGCCTTAATTAAAAACTCGTTCGCGATCTGCTCTCTACTGTCCCGCACATTTTCCCTTTGGCGATCCAGTTGCCGCTCCCTCTCGATCAGCTTATCGAGATCCTCAGTCATCTCCTCCGCCTTCAGCACCGCATCCGCCTCTCGAAATTCCCCGCGATCAAAATGTGCCTTAGCCTGCCTTAACCGTTCCGTATTAATCTCAATTTTAGTAAAAGTTTCATATAACTTAAAAACATTACCCTTAAACTCCTCTAACTGCTCCTTCAGTTCTTGCAGTTTCTCAGCAAGTTTCAAACGCCTTTCTGGTTTAGACGCTGGCACATCTTCCAAACTCTCCTGAGTATCCCGAATCTGCTCCACCAATCGTTGATAATCAACCGATTGCAGATAGATATTTTGGGTGACTTGGGCATGATCGCCAATTACCCCAATATTCGCTCCTTGAGCATTAACACTATATTGAGATTCACTCATCGGTTTAGAGATCAGTCCTTAATGACCAAAAAGAACGAACAGAAACAAAAATAAAAAATCCGTAGGGGTAGAGCATTTGCGCCAACATTTATAAATCATCACCAAAATCTCCATACGCAAATGCTCTACCCTCTCCGCTTTTACCAATAAATTTTCCCTGCGGTTTAGGATTTTCGATGAATGATTGAGGTTTAGGGCAGAGCATTCCCGATCGCTGAGGATCTGAGAAATTTATAGATTGTTGCGGGAATGCTCTGCCCCTACGGTTGGTGATTATAGGCAAAAAATTAGGGTTTATTCCCAAAATTCATATTGTCAATCTTCGCGCGATCGCCGATTACCCCAATATTCGCACCCTGAGCATTAATATTGAATTTGCCCTTCGCTGTTGACTCTTCTCCCTCTAAAATCTTCGCAATTTCCGCCTTCAAAACCGCATTTTCTGGAGCCTCTAGAATCTTCTTTAATTGCAACCGCAACTGACCCAACCCATCCGCATCATCAGGATTTTCCGCTACATAAACTACCGCTTCCTTCGCACTGGGTTTAGCCTCCAAATGAGGCGATAGCTTCTTAAAAATCTCTTCAGCCCCTTTTTCACCCAACTTCTCAGCTCCTTTGTCCAAGGCTTTCTTCCCTAACCCCAACAGCGTAGGCAAATAAGGAGATAGAAAACTCACAAGCGGTGTAATGATATCCATGAGAAATTATTATTAAAAATTCATTAACTGAGTCTACACCAACTTTTAATTTTTACTTATAGCGCTTTGCACTCAAACTCAAACCGAGAAACTTTTTGAAAAATCGGCTTTGCGATCGCCATAGGTAGGTCAGCAAAAGAAAACTGTAATTGCCCAGATCCCCAACTTTTTTGGTGACTAACAGAACTAATCTATGATTGCCAAGAAAAAGTCGGGGATCTTAAATGCTGCATTTAAATGTTTTTTATGCCGAGCTACTTAGTAATTCACCAAGGAAACAATGGGAACTTCGGGTAAAGCTTTTCTGCCATTGAGAAAATCTAGCTCGATCAAAAATCCATACCCAAGTAGTTCCGCACCAGCTTGCTTAATCAGTTTTGCCGTAGCAGCCGCAGTCCCACCTGTAGCGATCACATCATCGATGATGACTACTCTCTCACCCACAGCGATCGCATCTTGATGCATCTCTAGGGTATCAGTTCCATATTCCAAAGAATACTCAACCCGAAATACTGCTGATGGTAACTTTTTAGGTTTACGGACTGGGACAAAGCTACAACCCAAAGCCATTGCAAGCGCTGCGCCAAGGATAAATCCCCTCGACTCAATCCCGATAATGCAATCGATCTCCCCAATATTCAATTCTGCAAACTTTGTTTTAAAGTCTTGGATAATTGCTGTTAAGCCATCACGATGAGCCAACAATGGCGTAATATCTCGAAAAATGATGCCTTGCTGCGGAAAATCAGGAATATCGCGAATAATGCTTTTAAAGTCCATAGAATATTTGACCATCGTCGATCGCTAGAGAACTTCACAATCTTATCTGTATCCGCGATCGCATTGAACACAACAATATTGCGGTTTGATAACCTATAGCTACAACCAGAAGACGAGTGGCACTTAGCGACGCACAATATAAACTAAAGAACCCGATTTTTTGTGGCGCGGCTTCGCCGCGCCACAAAAAATCGGGTTCTTTATTGAAATTTTGATGTGCATCAAAAAATGTGCATGTATACTGTATACAAAATATATGGGTTTGTTGCGATGTATGGCTTAAAAGCAATTGTCATCGGTGCGGGTATCGGTGGACTCACCACAGGCATTGCCTTGCGACAAGCTGGTTATGAAGTGGAAATCTACGATCGGGTCAGGGATCTGCGTCCGATTGGATCAGGGATCTCGCTCTGGTCAAATGGAGTCAAAATCCTCAATCGTCTTGGCTTAGGTCAACAGCTAGCCGCGATCGGCGGGCAAATGCATTATATGGAATACCGTCATCTTTCGGGAGATGTCCTCAATCATATTTCCTTGCAACCATTAGTCGAAGAAGTTGGGCAGCGTCCCTATCCTGTGGCAAGGCGAGACTTACAAAATGTGCTATTGGAAGCCTTTGAGTCTGCGGGTGGTAAGTTAACTCTTGGCACTAAATGTATCGGAATTCTCGATGGCTTTCGTGATGTTACAGCCAAATTTGAAGATGGTAGTACAGCAACAGGGGATCTACTGGTAGCAGCCGACGGAGTCCGCTCTCTTCTGCGTCAGTATATTCTCAATGATGCTGTCGAGCCTAAATATGCGGGCTATGTCAATTGGAATGGGCTAGTGCCTATTAGCACAGACCTCGCCGCAGCCGATACTTGGTCAATCTATGTAGGAGAACATAAACGCGCTTCGCTGATGCCCTTAGCAGGCGATCGCTTCTATTTCTTTTTTGATGTGCCTTTACCCAAGGGAACCGTTAATGATGTTGCTAATTATAGAAATGAACTAAAACAACATTTCCAAGGTTGGGCAAAACCTGTGCAGTTACTAATTGATCGCCTTGAGCCTGAATCCGTCGCCCGTTTAGAAATTCATGATGTTGGACCAATCTCAAAGATGGTCAAAGGTAGAGTAGCTCTGCTCGGTGATGCTGCCCATGCAACTTGTCCCGATCTCGGTCAAGGTGGATGCCAAGCGATCGAAGATGGATGGGTGTTAGCCAATTATTTATCTTCCACAAATTTGAGTGTTCCCGATGCCCTAAGACGCTACGAAATAGAACGCAAGGTTCGCACTACCGAAATCGTCAACAAAGCGCGGAATCGGGCGGAAACCATTCACGGTAAAGATCCCGAAGTTACCCAAAAGTGGTATGACCAACTTTCTCAAGAAAATCCCTTGGATGTTACCAAGGCGATCGCCAAAATTATTAGCGGAGGTCCTTTACATTGAGTCACTCATCAAGTTATTCAATCGCGATGCTCAATCAAATGAGCCAATCAGAATTTACCGAAGCGATCGGTTCGATTTTTGAACATACACCTGAAATAGCCGCCGAAGCTTGGCGATCGCGTCCTTTTAGCGATGTGCAAAATTTGCATCAAGTCATGGCGGCGATCGTTCTAAAAATGAGTGATGCTGAGAAATTAACGTTAATTTGCGCTCACCCTGATCTGGGCAGTAAGTTCAAAATGGCGGAAGCATCGGTAAAGGAGCAATCCACTGTCGGGCTAGATCAACTCTCCGCCGCAGAATACGATCGCTTTCAAAATCTTAATCAAGCCTACAAAGATAAGTTCTCATTCCCCTTTATCATCGCCGTTCGCAACCATACCAAAGATAGTATTCTCGCCGCTTTTGAACAGAGACTTCAGAACAATCTAGAAGTAGAAAAACAACAAGCGATCGCTGAAATTATCGAAATTGCTAGATGGCGTTTAGTTTTGGCTTTTAGCTTTTAGCGATTAGCTTTTAGCGATTAGCTTTTAGCGATTAGCTTTTAGCGATTAGCTTTTAGCTTTTAGCTTTTAGCCAACAGCTAGCGACTAATATCCAACAGCCAACAGCTAGCGACTAATATCCAACAGCCAACAGCCAACAGCCAACAGCTAACAGCCAACAGCCAACAGCTAACAGCTAACAGCCAACAGCCAACAGCTAACAGCTAACAGCCAAAATCCTACAACTCACTTATCATCTCAATCCTATGACCTATCCAAGAGACATGATTGGCTACGGGCGATTTGTTCCCGAAGCGAAATGGAAAGATAACGCCCGTGTTGCTGTCCAGTTTGTGATTAATTATGAAGAAGGCGGCGAAACTTGTATCCTGCATGGAGACAGTGCATCTGAAACTTTTTTGTCAGAAATTGTGGGCGCTGTTCCTTTTAACGGATTGCGCCATATGAATATGGAATCTTGCTATGAATATGGCAGTCGCGCAGGATTTTGGCGTTTGTATCGCATGTTTTGCGATCGCAATATTCCTGTAACTATTTACGGTATTGCGATGGCTCTCGCTCGTAATCCTGAAGCCGTCGCTGCCATGCTGGAGGCAGATTGGGAAATTGCGAGTCATGGCTATCGTTGGATTGATTACAAATATTTTTCGCCTGAACAAGAGCAGGAACATTTGCAAAAGGCGATCGCGATTCATACACAAGTAACAGGCGAGCGTCCCCTCGGTTGGTATACGGGACGTACTAGCGAGCATACTCGCCGTTTAGTTGTGGAAGAAGGTGGATTTCTCTATGATTCCGATAGCTATGCCGATGACCTTCCCTATTGGAATTATGAATATGGCAAGCCCCATTTAGTCATTCCCTATACCCTCGATAAT
This sequence comes from Pseudanabaena sp. CCNP1317, assembly GCF_034931345.1. Taxonomy (NCBI): domain Bacteria; kingdom Bacillati; phylum Cyanobacteriota; class Cyanophyceae; order Pseudanabaenales; family Pseudanabaenaceae; genus Pseudanabaena; species Pseudanabaena sp. CCNP1317. Next base: position 18,337 of record NZ_JAYGIF010000021.1, read on the forward strand.
AACGATATGCGCTTTGCCACACCCCAAGGCTTTAATTCAGGGGATCAGTTTTTTGCCTATTTGCGTGATGCCTTTGATGTTCTCTACGCTGAAGGTGAAACATCCCCAAAAATGATGAGCATCGGTTTACATTGTCGCCTAGTCGGACGGCCGGGAAGAGCGGCGGCTTTGGCGAGATTTTTGGATTATATCCAGAGTCGCGATCGCGTTTGGATTTGTCGCCGTATTGACATTGCCCATCATTGGCACAAGCACCATAAACCAGCCTAAGAATTGGCGGCGCAAAGTGCCGCCGATGATGAAACCCTATCTCAAATAAAAAATAATGAAAGTTGATGTATTTAAGCTTCCACAAAATAGTCCTGATGATCTCACGGCTCTAGAAGCGGCGATCGCTTCAGGCAAGATTAATCCCCAGCAAATTGTGGCGATTATGGGGAAGACCGAAGGAAATGGCTGTGTTAATGATTTTACACGCGGTTTTGCGGTGCAAACTTTAAAGAACTACCTCGCTAATTTTGTAGGACAGGACAAATCGGCAGCGATCGTCTATGTCATGTCTGGGGGAACTGAGGGAGCCTTAAGCCCGCATTTAACAATTTTTACCAGTCAACCTTCATCGCCAGACGCACCAACCCGTATGGCTTTAACCTTGGGAGTGATTCATACCCGTGATTTTACCCCTGCGGAAATTGGCTCATTAACAATGGTCAAAGAAGTTGCCCTAGCTGTGAATCAGGCGATCGCCGCCGCAGGAATCGCCAAAGATGATGTGCATTTTATCCAAATTAAATGTCCCCTTGTCACCAGTCGCGATCGCTTGCTCGATGAAGATCATGATGCGAACTCAGTCAGTAAATCGATAACTAGCTATCAATCAATGGGTTACTCGCGTGGAGCCTCAGCGCTAGGCGTAGCAGTTGCCCTAGGTGAAGTCCAACTAGAAGATCTTACAGCAGCAGATATTTGCCAAAATTATGCCTTGTATTCCACGGTTGCTTCCACATCCGCAGGGGTGGAGTTACGAAACTGTGAGATTTTGGTATTAGGGAATGCGCCAACATCCACTAGCAATTTTGTGATTGGTCATAGTGTGATGCAACATGCCCTAGATGCTGAAGCGGTGATCAAAGCGATCGCCTCCACAGGGCAAACAAGCGATCGGGTCGTAAATATATTTGCTAAAGCTGAAGCCGATCCATCGGGAGAGCTTTTGGGCAGAAGACACACGATGATGGATGATTCCGATATCAACCATACGCGCATGGCAAGGGCTGTGGTGGGGGCAGTAGTGGCTTCTATCGTGCAAGATCCGATGGTTTATGTATCAGGAGGTGCGGAACATCAAGGACCTTCAGGTGGGGGGCCAGTTGCCGCGATCGCTTGCATAGATTAAAAAAAAGGTTCGCTTCGCGAACCTTTTTTTTAATCTATGCATTTTTATAAGCAGCCCATCCGCCAAGATGAGAGATATCTTTCCAATTAAACTTCTCAATTAGTTCTTGAGGATAGAGAAAAGCAGTTAAAACTTCTCCATCTTCTAAATGAACATCCGCAGGGTACATATTTGGGGGTTCGTTACTGGCGAGGTAGTCAAATTCATCAGCTTGCATCTCGTAAACTTCTCCAGGGATGGAAATTCCACCTGTTTCTACTTCATAAATCGCAGGATGCCAGCCGTCACCAGCCGAATGAAGTCGATAGCGAGTTTGGGTGTTTGCTGGACGGATAAACTTTGCGCCTTGCAAATTTCCATGATCAGGCTGTCCGCGTAGAGCCGAACCACAAATAAATACTCGTCTTGTCCCGTTGGATGCTGTCATAAATAAAGCTTGTGAATTTATAGATTAGTTTCGTACATAGCAATCCTAAATTGTTTGAAAGAGTTCGCCCAAAGGGCGAACTCTTTCAAACAATTTAGGATTGCTATACAAGCTTAATGTATACAGTATGCAGTTGTGAAGTAAAATATTTTAATAGGCAGCGCAAAGCGCTGCCTATTAAAATATTGGTTTGTGAAATTATGTCTGGAAAACTCTCAACTCACGTCCTTAATACAGTGCATGGATGTCCTGCCAGAAATATGAAACTTGAATTGTGGGCGATCGCTGATGACGGACAGAGAAAATTAATCAAAACTCTATTTACTAACCGAGACGGTCGAACAGATGAACTGTTACTAAATGAGTTTGAGATCAAAGTGGGTATATACGAAATTTGTTTTTATGTCAGCGACTATTTTACAAGTTGTGGCGCGTCTTTACCAGAACCTAATTTCTTAACTACTGTTCCTGTGCGCTTTGGTATTGCAGATAAGAGCGATCGCTACCATGTACCTCTGCTAGTTTCACCTTGGGCTTACAGCACTTATCGTGGTAGTTAGTTCTTTTGTGGAGTAGCGAAGCTACCACACAAAAATTTGAGCTTTGTTAGTGAGTGAATTCTTTGTAATCTGCAATACAGAAAGCGATCGCGAATCTAAAGTTTAATCGCAGTAATCTGGATACTGTATACAGTATCCAGATTACTGCGATTTTCCGTTCGTCGCTCATGTAATTGGTGTGAGGATTTATGTCAAAGGCTTTCAATAGTTCGCTTTCATGTCTAGCGATGTTTGTCGCGCTATCTAGTTTGTATGAGGCTCCCGCAAAAGCTACGCCTCAAGCTTCAGATAATTTACCTAAAGATTCATCAACTAATTTATCGACAGCAAATTTATCAGCAAGTACCTCCCCAGAGGTTAACACATCGATTAGTAATTTAATCGATCGCCAAGAGAATGCTGTCAGTCTTCAACCCAGTTTGTCCACGGGCTCACCAGTCAGTAATTTAGATGTGAATAAACTGGCGGAAACTACAGATGTTTCTCAAGTAACATCTGTTTCACAGCTATCTGATGTACGTCCAACTGATTGGGCTTTTACCGCTCTTCAATCCTTAGTAGAGCGTTATGGATGTATTGCAGGTTATCCAGACAGCACCTTTAGAGGTGGTCAAGCTCTAGCAAGATACGAGTTTGCGGCTGGACTCAATGCTTGTTTGGATAAGATCAATGAAATCATTTCCGCAGGACTAGCCGATAAAGTCTCTCAGGAAGATCTTGCTACTTTACAGAAGCTTCAAGAAGAATTTGCTGCGGAATTGGCTACTCTTCGTGGTCGCGTAGATGCTCTTGATGCGAAGACAGCTAAACTCGAAGCTCAACAGTTCTCAACAACGACTAAGCTCAGTGGGCTTGCCTTCTTTAACCTTACTGGAGCGACAGCATCTGCACCTGTGAGAGCTGAGCGCAGTCTTGGGAATCCTGGTAGTCCTTTTGCTGCACCTACTCGTGTTGGTGGTGTACCAACTACGGTTAATAGAAGTAATCCTAACCTTACATTTGGTTACTATCTATTCTTAAACCTGACAACATCTTTCACAGGTAAAGATGCTTTGGTTACCCAACTGGTAACAGGTAATGGCAACTCGCCAGCCAATAACTTTGTGTCTGCTGGCTATACCAACACTTGGGGAACTCCATTCCTTGATCAGACGGGTGTACCTAGTGCTAACACTTTCAATATTCGTGAGTTGTTTTATAGTTTCCCAGTTGCAAGCAATGTTAATGTAGCGATCGGTCCTCGTCTGAATTTCTATCGCTATTTTGATGGCAACCGTTTTACTAACTTCTTGACAGGTGCAACTAGTTTTAACTCAAATGGCAGTACCTTATCAAATTCCGTCGATCGCGGTTCGGGTGCAGTTGTAACTTGGACGATCAATCCACAGTTCAGATTTACAGCAGCTTATTTAGGAGAAAATACAGAGTTCCTCAATCCTGCTGTACCTAATTTTAATACTTCTAGTAATCCCAACCAAGGGCTATTTGGTGGAACCAATACTCTCAGTGCTGAGTTAGTCTATTCACCAAGTCGTGATGCTAACATTCGGTTCTTGTATACCCGCTCCAATATCAAAACTAATGGTGGTCTCATTGGTGGCGCAACGGCTGAACCTTTACCTTATGGGTTTGCGGATGATGGTCTGGGTGGTCCAATTAACAATGCTACCGCAGATTCATTTGTCTTGAACTTTGATTGGTTGGTTACTAAAGGATTTGGGGTATTTGGTCGTTACTCCTATGGTAGTACCAATATTTCGCCGCTTAATCCTGCTGTTCAAGGTGGTAGCGTTAATGTTAATGCATTCCAATTTGGGCTAGCTTTCCCAGATTTATTTAAGGAAAGTGCCTTGGCTGTGCTTTCTTTTGTTGTACCCCATAGTTATAGCAGTGGACGTAATTTCTTGCTCTCTGGTGGTGGTGATGGCGCTAATCAATACGATTTGGAGCTTTCTTACTACTATCCAATCAGCAGAAATATTGCGATCGTTCCTGCGTTCTACGCAATTTTCAATCCCAATAGTTTCTCGACTAACCCAACTGTATTTGTAGGTAATCTACGCACTCAGTTTAGTTTCTAATCCCAATTCACGAAAGTGTGACAACACTTTCGTGAATTAAAAACCAAACCCAGTAAGGGTTGTCAAGTTAAGAAGTGACTAAGCCATTTCTTAACTTGTCATATCTAAAAAAAGAGGTGGCGCAAAGCGCCACCTCTTTTTTTAACGTGAGTTCGATATAGCCATTTGCGGCGTGCTTCGCACGCCGCAAATGGCAGAAAATGGTAAGAATCGCTTAGCGATTCTTACCATTTTCTACTTTCGTCGAACTGACGTTTTTTTAGATATGACATGAACTAAAAACTTGCGATCGCCTGTTCGACAGTAGCTAGAGCTTGATCAATCTCCTCAGCCGAAACGATTAAAGGTGGTACAAAGCGCACCACCTTTACACCCGCAGGCACTAACAACAAACCATGTTCAATTCCTGCGGCAACCACATCACGGGCTTGGATTTGGCTAGACTCTTGCAATACCAAACCATCGATCAAGCCCCAGCCACGTACCGAAGAAATATGCTGAGGAAAGCGATCGCAAATAGCTTGCAATCCAGTCCGTAGTTGTTGACCACGTTCTCTCGCATTAGCAATCAGATTATCCTTGACCATCGTGTTGCAAACCGATAGAGCCACGGCACAGGCGAAAGGATTACCGCCGAAGGTACTGGCATGATCGCCCGCTTCAAAGACATCACAACTTGCCTTGCACATCATCGCACCGATGGGAATGCCACCGCCTAAGCCCTTTGCCGAAGTGAAGATATCGGGCTGAATACCGAGATTTTCATAACCCCAGAGCATTCCACTGCGTCCCATTCCCACTTGGACTTCATCAATAATCAGCAGAATTTTCTTCTCGTCACAAATTTCCCGAATACGCGAGAAATAAGCGCGATCGCCAGGGTTGACACCGCCTTCACCTTGCAATGGTTCGAGCATGATCGCGCAGAGTCTGCCTTCATATTTTTTGACAGCATCTTCGAGGGCGGCGATATCGTTGTAAGGAATATAGTCAAAACCTTGGACGAGGGGTGCAAAATTCTTGTGATATTTGGGCTGCCCTGTGGCGGTAACGGTGGCGAGTGTGCGTCCATGAAAACTAGCATTTGCCGTCAAAATTAAGGGGTCTTCGATACCGAGCTTGGTATGAGCATATTTACGCGCCAGCTTAATCGCCCCTTCATTAGCCTCAGCACCAGAGTTACAGAAAAATGCTTTGTCCGCACAGGAGTTTTGTACCAGCCATTTAGCCAATTGACCTTGGGGTGCAAAATAAAACAAATTAGAGGCATGGTGCAAAGTTTGGATTTGCTCAGTCACGGCTTTGACCATTGCAGGATGTGCGTGTCCCAACGTACAAGTAGCAATGCCAGCCACAAAATCCAAGTATTCTTTGCCTGTGCTGTCCCATACTCGGCAGCCCTCGCCGCGCTCTAGGGCGATCGGAAAGCGAGCATAGGTACTCATCACATATTGATTAAACTCAGCGATCGCATCAGTTGCGACTTGCGGATCAGCCTGAACTTGAGATTGTACTTCTAGCGTAGTTGGCGACATGGATAAAAATGTGATAATGCTGTTAACTTCATTATGAATGATATGAGAGTTTTCACAGATACTTCTGTAGTGGAATTAGCGAATAAACCCAAATTTTTTATTGAAAGTTTTGCTTTGCAAAACTTTCAATAAAAAATTTGGGTTTTACTTCAGCTCTTTGCGCTGTAAAGTTTATTGAGGCTTTAAGTAGTACAAAAATATTATTAAAAGCAGCGCTTTCAATAGTATTTCTGAGTTTTACTTCAGCGTTTTGCGCTGTAATGATATTCCAATAGTCGCAGCAGGAAAAAAATATGCCATATATTATTCAAAATCAAGGTACTCCCCAAGAGCGCATCTGCGATCTAAAATATGGCGTAAATACGATCGGTAGAGGATTAGATAATAGTATTGTCGTAGAGGATGATGCTCGAAGTCTTTCACGTCATCATGCGGAAATTCAGGTAACAGATAAGGGGCTATATGTTACTGATTTGAATAGTAGTAATGGCACTTTTGTTAATCAGGTCAAGATTATCCAACAAAAACTCAATCATGGTGATTGGGTGCAATTTGGTAGTGTTGTATTTCGATTAGTTGATGAATCTCAATCTAGTACAACTTCTTCTACTAATCAAAATACAATTCCCAATTCAGGGTTATCGATTTTAATGCGCGTTTCGCCAGAGAAATCTCGTGTGAATATGCAAGATTTATTGCAACAGCAGAAGCTCGCAACCTCAGGATCAGTGCTAATGATTCAGGGTACTGATGAGGTGCAGAGGACATCGGCGAAGTTACGAGTTTTGCTAGAGGTCAGCCAAGAACTAGCATCTCCTGAAGCCTATTCGGCTCTGCCTGAAAAGATTTTAGAACTGTTGCTAAAAATTATGTCTGTCGATCGCGCCGTATTATTACTGGTCGATGAGAAAACTGGGCAATTAGAACCAAAAGCCTACAGATTTAGTAATCCCAATACAACGGCTGACCTTGATTTTTATAGTCGCAAAATAACTAATTTTGTCTTAAAACAAGGCGATGCAATCATTAGCGATGATGCTTCGCTCGATCGCCGTTTTGATAGTTCTCAGTCAATTATTCAGCAATCGATCCAAGCGGCAATGTGTGCGCCCTTAAAGCCAAGGGATCATGCGATCGGCGTATTGTATGTGGATAATCTATCGCGTGGTCATGCTTATTATAAAGAAGATCTAGAATTTTTGAGTAGTTTGGCAAATCAGGCGGCGATCGCGATTGAAAATGCTCACCTCTATCGCAATATGCAATCGGAAGTGATTCGGCGCACCAAGTTAGAGCGATTTTTTCCTGCCGCCGTTAGCAAAAAAATTGAAGAAGGTTGGGACTTAAATCGGATTGTTGAAACAGAAGTCACCGCTTTGTTTTCTGATATTAGCGGTTTCACCGAAATGACTGCACAAATGCAGCCGCGCAAGGTTCTCGAATTCTTAAATGAATATTTCAAGGTGATGGTTGAAGATATTGTCTTCCCCTTTGGTGGCACATTGGAGAAATATATCGCTGATGCCCTATTAGCAGTCTGGGGTTCACCCTATCAAAAAGAGGATGACGCAGTGATGGCTGTGAATGCAGCGATCGCCATGCAATGGGCAATGAAACAATTAAATGAAGATTGGACAGAACAAGGACGAGATTTGCAAATCCAGATTCACATTGGACTCAATACGGGCATGGTTGCCGCAGGTAATATTGGCTCTGAGAATCTGATTCAGTACACCAATATTGGCGACACGATGAATGTGGCTAGCCGCATTTGTACGGCAGCAAAAGCTGGAGAAGTATTTATTTCTGAAAGTACTAAAGTGAAGATTTCCAGTCATAATCTGCCATTAGAAAAGCTGGATCTAATTAAAGTAAAGGGTAAGGAAGAGGCTTTACAGTTATATCGAGTCCTTTGGCAAAATATTGATGTTAAAGAGATGCTTAGCAAGTCCAAAACTAATTTTTCGGCTGAAGTCTCTTAGCTAATAGGCGCTACTTGGTTTATTTATCGAGGCGGACTACATACCATTGCCATGTACCGCGATCGCCACAATCGAGATCACAGGCAGTTTTAATCAAGCGTTGGACTTGCTCATCAATTGTGGGGATATTTTTTAAATCGGTAGGTAAATCTTGATTCTCAATCTCAACGAGCAGATCATGCAAGATTTTTTCTAATTCTGGCTGAGTGACAAACTGCTCTTGCATGTCTGGAGGCAGCACTACATAAGTGTCTTCGTAGTACATCATGCTGCTTGGCATATGGTTTCTCAGCTTGTGAATTTTTTTGTTTAAGAGTATAAAAAGAGCGTAAAAGTGGCGCTATGCACCGCCTATACTCGGTTAAAATTTTAGCATGACGAATGTATTGCCTTTTGAACAACCTATCGATCCTTTAGATTTAGACGAACTAGAGCCTGAAGAGTCTTTTGAGCTTGAGGAAAACTTGGAGGCTGAGCCACTGTCTTTGTCCATGGATGGATTTGAGCAGCCAGAATTAGCGATCGCCAATAACCTCAAACAAAAAGTAGAGGCGGTTTTGTATCTCAAGGGGCAACCAATGAACTTGGCGGCGATCGCTGAAGCTCTAGGGTGCGAGGTTGAGGATGCAGAGATGGGACTGATTGATCTAATTACAGAATATGCCCATCGAGACAGTGCTTTAGAAATTGTGGAAACTGATGTGGGGTTTTCGCTAAGACTGCGATCGGAGTTTGGGGATTTGGTGCATAAGCTCATTCCTGTGGATCTGGGGCGTGGAGCTTTACGGACGTTGGCGGCGATCGCATTGAAAAAAAATATCGTGCAGTCAGAGTTGATCGAGTTACGCGGGGCAGGAGCTTATCAGCACGTTCAGGAGTTAGTCGAGCAGGGATTTGTGAGAAAGAAAAGGCAAGCAGATGGGGGGCGATCGTCGGTTTTGCAAGTAACAACCAAGTTTCATCAATATTTTGAAATCGATGATTTAACTAAGTTAACGTGAATTGGATAGAGCCATTTGCGTTGTGCTTCGCACGACGCAAATAGCAAAAAATGGTAAGAATCGCTTAGCGATTCTTACCATTTTTTGCTATTTGCGTCCAACTGACGTTTTGATTATTTCTGGACAATGCGATAAAAAGTGGTTTTACCTGGATATCGATCAAAGGCTCCGTCGAAATTTGAGTTTGTTAGCCAAGAAAATTCTGATTTAAAAGGAGAGTTGGACAACACCAAGCTGCAACCATCATTCATACAAATACCTATATGCCAAAGCCCCTTTTCATAATCTGTACCATTGGAAATGGCTATATCGCCTCGTATAGATTGATTTTGGTCGATACGTTTGCCCTTACCATTGTCTAGATCTTCAACCATAGATGGAACATAAAGAGTATTTTGTCCTACCTGATAGCCCAAAGCGTGTTCTATCGTCATATTTACCATACGGGCGCAAGCAAGTGTGCCATTACTGGTATATGGTTCATAGCGGCTACTTCTACCTAAAATGTCAGGCAATAAAGCAGCCTGAAAAATTTTTTCGGAAATTGCTGAGCTACTAGCTGATGGAATTTTTAAAGACTTATTCGGCTGATTTGCTTCAATACTCTTGATTAGTTCTTTGTAATTATTTTCACTAGCTGTTAGAACCGTGTTGTTAGCTTGATAAATATCATATTGAGCCTTAACCCAACGTGCTGATGGTCTTGCCATCGTAGCGATTACTGCGAGAATTCCTAAGGTCACTATAAAGCCTCTATTTAATATGGGTTTAGAGGTAGACTGAGGAGCAGATTTATCCATAATAAGCAATCAGATGAGTATGACTAAACATGAGAAGATTTGTAGAATAGTTCATCAATTAAGCGATCGGTGTCACTAAGCGATCGGTGTCACCCGATCGCTCAATAACTTACGGTTTATTGAGGCTTTAAGTAGTACAGAAATATTTTTGAAAGTAGCGCAAAGCGACACTTTCAAAAATATTTCTGGCTTTTAAGTCAGCGCAAAACCCCATATAGCAATCCTAAATAGGTTGTGAGAGTGCGCCCCTTCGGGGCGCACTCTCACAACCTATTTAGGATTGCTATATTCATAGATTATTGTTTTAAATTTATTGTTCCGCCTAATTAAGTATGAACAACAAAAGAATTTTGTTTGTTAGCTATACCGCAGTCTTAGGTGGGGGAGAGCTTTGTTTACTCGACTTTGCCCATGCGTATCGCGAGACTAGTCAAGTAGTGCTATTAACTGATGGCATCTTAAAAAATCGTCTGGAAGATTTAGGCGTAAAAGTTGAGGTTTTACAAGCATCGCGATCGCTTGCCGAGGTGAAAGTCTCAAGCGGGTTAGCTTCACTCAAATCCATTGGCGATCTCTGGAGACTAGGGAAACAAGTAGCCAAAAAAAGCAAAGATTTTGATTTGATCCATGCCAATAACCAAAAGGGATTTGTAGTTGCAGCGATCGCCAGATTATTTGCTGGTGCGCCCGTTGTCTGGCACTTGCACGATATCTTGACGGCGGATATTTTTAGCGCGACAAATCGCAAGATCGCAGTCACATTGGCTAATTGGTTTGCCACCAGAGTGATCGTCAACTCTCAAGCGACAGGGGAAGCCTTTCTTGCCGCAGGAGGCAATCGTAGATTACTCCGCACTGTTTATAACGGATTTGACAGTGAAAAATTTGATCAAATTAATGATAATCAAGCAACTTTGCGTGAGGAATTAGGTATTCCCCGCGATCGCCCTTTGATTGGTATGTTTAGCCGTCTGTCCTATTGGAAAGGACAACATGTCTTGCTAGAGGCTGCTAGTAGGCTCCCTGATGTCCATGTGTTGTTAGTTGGTGATGCTCTGTTTGGGGAAGCGGAATATACTGAGAAGCTCAAAAATATTGCTGCCCAAGAAAGCCTCAAAGGTCGTGTCCATTGGCTCGGATTTCGACAAGATATTCCCGCTTTGATGAAAGCTTGCGATGCGATCGCCCATTGCTCAACGGCTCCTGAACCCTTTGGTCGAGTCATTGTCGAGGCTCAATTATCAAAACGTCCTGCGATCGCGACCATTGGTGGCGGCACTAGCGAAATTATCGAAAATGGAGTTACAGGTTTACTGATTCCACCCAACGATCCGCAATTACTCGCTGATGCGATGCATCTAGTTTTTAGCGATCTCCCTGCCACTCAGAGGATCGTTGAAACAGCCTATACCCAAGCACAAGCTAAATTCTCAATTATCTCGGTTTGTCAGGCTTTTGAAATGGCGATCGCCTAGTTTCTATGGGATAGTCCCTAACCATTGGGAAGGAGATGTTAGTTCAAGAATGATCGACAACATTTGTAAAACCTAGACACGAAATGGCGTAGACATTTTGTGTCTTGCAAAACCTTACTGGATTTGGCTTTTAATTCACAAAAGTGTTGTCACACTTTCGTCAAACTGACGTTAATATAACAATGTAAGTTTTGCTTAGGACATAAAACCCAAAAGATGAGTGGCGGCGCGAAGCGCCGCCACTCATCTTTTGGGTTTTATGTCCTATAAATAATTAAGGGTGCGTGGCTGAGCCAAACTCCCTTAATTATTCCCTGCTATGGGGACTGATACTCGTAAAAGTCATCAAATACTAATATGCAACCTAAATCGCTTATCTATTGGTGTATTTGAGGTTGTAAGGTTTATAAAAGTATTTTCCAATACTTACACAGTAGTATTTCAAAAGTAGTCGAGGCGTTAAATGCTAACAGACAGCGATCGCGTTCAGGTTCTAAGTGAAGCATTGCCCTATATGCAGCAATTTTCAGGGCGTACCATTGTCGTCAAATATGGTGGGGCGGCCATGAAAGAAGAAAACCTTCGGCAGGACGTGATCCGCGATGTCGTTACGATGTCATTTATGGGATTGCGCCCAGTCTTAGTCCATGGTGGGGGACCTGAAATCAATACATGGCTCACCAAACTGAACATCGAGCCACAGTTTATCAATGGATTGCGTGTTACCGATGCCGCCACCATGGAAGTTGTGGAAATGGTGTTGGTTGGACGTGTCAACAAGCAAATTGTAGAAATGATTAACCTCGCAGGTGGCTCTGGAGTTGGTTTATGCGGCAAGGATGGCAATCTGATCCGTGCGCGTCCCCAAGGCAATGATGCGATCGGTTTTGTCGGTGAAGTCAGTGGCATTAATATTGGCTTGCTCTCAACCCTACTCGAAGCAGGCCATATTCCCGTCGTATCTAGTGTAGCCACCGATGAAACAGGTCAGTCCTACAACATCAATGCAGATACGGTTGCTGGTGAACTCGCCGCCGCTTTGGGAGCCGAAAAATTAATCTTGCTTACCGATATTGCAGGGATTTTACATAACTACAAAGATCCCAGCACTCTCTATCGTAGTTTGACAATTCAAAAAGCCAGAGAACTGATGAATGAAAATGTTGTCAGTGGTGGCATGATTCCCAAAGTCCAGTGCTGTGTGCGATCGCTAGCTCAAGGTGTAAAAGCAGCCCATATTGTTGATGGACGAGTACCCCATTCACTCTTACTCGAAATCTTTACAAATAGTGGGGTTGGTTCGATGATTGTAGCCTCAGAAGTAGCCTTTTAGAAGATAGGGCGAACTTTGTGCGCCCTATCATTGGTAGGAAATTATGGCAGATATTGATGAGTCAAAAAATCAAAACACTTCGACGGAGCAATCAAGAAATATTCCTGATCCGTCAGAATTTGATGCGAAAAAACCTAACACATTAAGAAGTTTAAGCTTACCTAAATTCGGAAAAGTTAAATGGGGCTTACCTAAACTTGGCTTTCCCAAATTTAAGTTACCCAAGCCAAAGGTATCGTTCAAAAAAATTAATTTTCTATGGCTGTGGCTAGTCATCATATTGATTAGCTACATCTGTATGAGCTATTTTCTATCGGTACTGCTGACGATTCCAGCCCGTCGAGATTTAGCGATCGCTGGTTTTGTGATCATCGCACTACTGCCAATCCTTACAGCTTTTGCGGATTATGCACTGATGAAATGGAGCTACTTAATCAGTGGTTTTTTAATTATTGGTGGGTTAGTTTTTTTAGTAAGGTTGAAATTTTATCTCTTGGTTTTGGCGATCATTGCATGGGTGGGATTAACGGCGATCGCTTTTGTTGGCGATGTCCTAAGTAAAAGTCGCAAATTATGGATGGCAATTGTTATATTGACTGCGCCTTGCTTAATTGGTCTAGGAATTGGGCATCAAATGTGGCGACTAGCAGCCTCATGGAGTTAAATTTATATTAATTTTTCAGAATCTTAAATTGATTTACAGGAGAATAAATCTGATCAGCAATTCTCATTATGAAACCGATTTTGGTGTTTCCAGCGCCTTCGGTGCTGGAAACACCAAAATCAGTTTTTTGAAAGCCCACCAACGGCGGGCTTTCAAAAAACTGATTTTTATAATGAGAATTGCTGAAATCTGATGCACTAAATGCAATGAGGGAAACTATATGCAAAGATTTGAATGGTCTGACTCCTTGAGTATTGGTGTACCAATGATTGACAGCCAGCATCGTGAACTAATTGCGGCGACTAATGAAATTGGGGAAGCGATCGAACGGGGTAACGGGGCAAATGCTATTAAAAAATTGTTGGTATTCCTTAAATTCTATGCTGAATGGCACTTTGGCAATGAAGAAACCTGCGCGGCAAAACATAGCTGCCCTATGGCTAGTGTGAACCAAGAAGCCCACAAGAAATTTATTGAGACCTTTGGCAAGCTCCATGATCAATATCGTCAGAGCGATGCAAGTGAAGAGATTGCGCTCAAAATTTATAATGAACTATGCGAATGGTTGGTCAGCCATATTTTAAAGATTGATACTCAGATTGGTGCTTGTATCAAAGAAAGCCTAGCTCAATCAGCTTAAACAAACCATCAAAAAAGGCGAGCTAAGCTCGCCTTTTTTATTAAGATTACTCTTCAGTTTCAGCCTCTTCAGCCATTGGATAGACAAAACCATCATTTTTGCCTGAAAGGATGGACTTACCTAAGGAAATAGCTTTTTGAGCATGAACTGCGGCTTTCCGCTTCCATACAGCTTTACGGCTATCTCGCTTAGATTTGGAAGTTTTCTTCTTGGGTACTGCCATGACGTGATCCCTATATTAAATACGATAATTTTCTAATTAGAAAAATTTTGACAACCTTTCTATCATATGCGAAATCACGGATATTGCGATCGCAATTTTCAGCTAAATCCGCAATTCTGACTATGAAACCAATTTTCGTGTTTCCAGCGCCGAAGGCGCTGGAAACACGAAAATTGGTTTCTTTGGAAGCACGCCGTTGGCGTGCTTTCAAAGAAATCAATTTTTATAATGAGAATTACTGCTGTCGTCGGCACTTCGTGCCAATGACCGTGCGAATTGAGATAACATTTTAGTCTAGCTGCCTATTTCCGTCACGTTGCAAAACCATGCCCGAAGCCAGACTTTCCTTCGCCGAACATTATCACGAACGTACTAAGTATGCGCCTGCAACCCTTGCTAGTAAAAGTCAAGGACTAGACTGGAGTACCCAGCCATCACCTTATAAGGATTATAAAATTGGTACAGTTTACGATCTCAAACCCTATCTCACTGAAGAAATTCAGACCGATCGCGATGGATTATTGGCGAGCCGTTGGCGGCGGTTATCACGATTGCTATTTTGCAGCTACGGATTGACTGCAAGAGTACCGACCGTAACGGGTGAGGCTTTTTATCTGAGGGCGGCTCCTTCGGCAGGTGGGTTATATCCTGCCGAGTTGTATCTAATCTCAGCAGGGACACCACTTTTATCCGCAGGAATCTATAACTATCAAGTTCGCACCCATAGCTTGATTCATTTTTGGCAAGACAATCATGTTTGGGCTGGTTTGCAACAAGCTTGTTTTAGTCATCCCGCTTTGCAAAACACCCGTATGGCGATCGCAATTACGGCGGTATTTCATCGATCGGCTTGGCGTTATCAAGATCGCGCTTATCGCCGCATTTTTCTTGATACGGGACATTTGTTAGGAAATATTGAGTTAGCAAGTTCAATTGAGGATTATCAAGCCTCACTAATTGGCGGCTTTGCCGATGAGTCTGTCAATGAACTGCTGTTTTTAGATAAAGAGGTCGAAGGGGCGATCGCGATCGTGCCAATTCTTGATTTGCAAGACGAGGAGCGCATTGGTCGAGGTCAGGAATCCAGAGAACCAATGCAGCGATCATTAGATATTTCTAGGGGAGTAATGACAGCACTACCTTCAGGAACTGTGCATAGTTACCCCAAACTCCCTGATGGTCAGCTTTTGGAATATCTACACCAATCCACAAAAATTACTGAAAAGCCAAATATGCAGAAACTGTGGGAACAGTTGGATGTCAAAAAATCAGATCAAACCGAAAATAATTCTGAACCAGATCTTGATAAGTACAACTTCCCCTTCTGTACAAAAGTTAATACCATCACCGAAAGCATTCATTGGGGTGATGATTTGGAAATGCTGGAAAATACGATCTTGCAACGGCGATCAACCCGTGAATATAGTGGTGCAAAGCTAGAACTAGCTGAACTCAAAGCAATTCTTGACTTTACTTATCAGCCCCAACACTATACCGATCAAGGCATTGATGGTAATCCCGATTATTTTGATCTCAGCTTAATTGAAACCTTTGTAGCCGTAACAGGGGTAGTGGGATTGGAAGAAGGTTGTTATTACTACGCACCCAAATCACAGGAGTTACGGCAAATTCGCTTTAAGAACTTCCGTGATGAACTACATTATCTCTGCCTCGGTCAAGAACTCGGTCGGGATGCAGGAGCTGTAATTTTCCATACCGCTGACCTCCAAAAAGCTGTTGAGAAATATGGCGATCGCGTTTATCGTTATTTACATATGGACGCAGGACATTTAGGACAAAGGTTAAATCTCGCTGCGATCGGTTTAGGTGTGGGCGTAAGTGGCATTGCAGGCTTTTTTGACGATCTAGTCAATGAGGTTCTTGGCATTCCCAACGATGAAGCAGTTCTATACATCACTACTTTGGGCAGATCTCGTTAACTCAGCGATAAACAAATTTATGAACCAACAAGATTCCACAATAGCTAATCCCTCTCTCAAAATACCCGACAAACTATTTCAACCCGCAGGAGCATGGATAGCTATCATAAGTTTTTCTATGGTCTCTCTGATGTTAATTGGACTTGGAGGCTTTGGCGCAAGGATTCTTAACTGAGATCTTGCACCATTCAAGAAAAGGGGTTGCAGAAAGAGCAAAAATGTGAAAAAAAGGGCGTAGTAGTAAATTAAATAACGATCATGGAAAGCATCGTTAAGCACGCCCAAGGGCTAGTTTATA
>NZ_JAYGIF010000022.1:0-32050 GCF_034931345.1 Pseudanabaena sp. CCNP1317
CTTCACAGAAGATTCGCGTGATATCCAAGTGCGATACGATACTGTTCATATTGCTGAGGCTTTTAGTTTGTCAAACCTAGTCTCAGCTTTTCTTTTGCTTTTGTCTACTCCGTCGAACTGACGTTAAAAAGGATGAATCCAAAGGAGACGATGATGAGCCGCAGCAACAGCTATTACTTGCTTAACTTTTGAAAGTTTATTGGGATGGCAAATTTCGATAAAACGCCCCAAAAATCTCTCAATTTTATCTGCATCAGGAGGAGTATGTTCACCGACAATTACTCTACCTGTTCTAAATTCACCCGAAATAACTTGCTTTTTATTTGCTTCTTCTCCTACCCATCGTAAATTATCTGGCAAGCGTGAGTAGAACTCTCGATGTAGTAATTGAATAAAATCAATAGAAACAATATCTGGATTTTTGCTAAAATCAATCAGTCTTTGAACTTCAATATGAGCTTTAGCTTCAAGTTGTAAATCCCGCTTTGCAGGATCACTTGAGAAATCTTCGACCAAAGCTCGTTCAATATCGCGAGGAGTAGTGTTATGTCCTTCGATTAAATTACTGTAATAGCAGTTCATGTTACGAACTAAATTGCCGAGAGTTTCAGTCATTCGGGGTTTTAGAATAGCTTTTAAGCTACTTGTTGCTTGGATCAGCGAAACAACTAGGTCTTCTAGCTCACGATTTCCCTCTGATGGAAGCATTGGTTCCATTAAATCTATGGTTTCGTCTCTATACATTGCCGATTTTTTAAATACGATATTGTTCTCTATATATAGTTTACCGCAGATTAATCCGAACTTTATTGCCGATCTTATTGCCGATCTTATTGGTTCTTTTTAGGTTTATTGATATAGTAAATTCGCTTGATATTTGCGGGAAATTTATGAAACGTCGTCAACTTTTACTGACATTATTTGGTGTACCTGTAGTTGGTTCATTAATTTATGCAGCGATCGCCAAATCTAAATTTCAGTATGAGCCTGTCTCAGCAGAGTCCCCTGTAAGTAGTCCTAGCCCCAACCCTGAAATAAAATCTAGCAATAGTGACTCAAAAGCCAACTCGGAAATCCTTGAGACGGCTGAAGAGCCATTACTGCGGTTTGCAGCGATCGCAGATAATGGATTTGGGAGTCCCGATCAGTTTGCCGTTGCTAAATCCATGTGGGAAACCTATCAGCAAAAGCCCTATGCTTTCGTACTGATGGCAGGCGATAACATTTATTCCTACGGTGAAATTAGTCTAGCTAAAGCCCGTTTTGAAGATCCTTATGCACCTTTGCTGAGCAAAGATGTGAAATTTTATGCCGTGCTAGGCAATCACGACATTGTTAAATCCAATAATGGACTAGATCAGATTAATTACCAGCCTTTTAATATGAGCGATCGCTACTATTCCTTTACCAAAGGGGATATTAATGAAGGAATGGTAGAATTTTTTGCCCTTGACACTAATGGTAATGCTCCTTGGGATGCCCAGCTTGCATGGCTCGATCAGCAACTAGCCCAAAGTACTGCCCCTTGGAAAATTGTCTACGGTCATCATCCTCTTTACTCTTCAGGTAGGCATGGCAGCAATCCCGAATTAACAGCTAAACTCGCGCCCATATTTGCTAAACATAAAGTTCCTTTATATCTCTGTGGGCATGATCATGGCTATGAGCGATCTATCCCCCTTGATGGCACTATCTATATTGTTAATGGTGGTGGCGGCGCACCTTTATACAAATTTGGGTGATCGCCCCAAACGGCCTTTGTGAGTTCACAGTTTAGCTTTATGACTTTTGATGTCTACCAAGATAAAATCATCACCAAAGCGATCGCCACCGATGGCAAAGTATTTGACCGTGCCATAATTACTAAACTCGTTTAAAGTGATTGGTGTAAAGCGCCATTCACTTTAAGTTAACTAAACTATAAATTCCTATGAGCCTCTACCTGTACGCAATTTTGCAAGCTGAAAATCTGGATCTGATCAAAAATCTCGAACTTAAGGGAATGAACGATCAGCCCGTCCAGTTTCATGCTATTCCACCTTTTGCGCTCGTTTACAGTGAGGCTCAACAGGAGCGTTACCTCGCTAGCCGCGCTCATCTCCTTGCCCATGAAACCGTTTTAGAGTCGCTCATGAAGGCGATCAATCCCCATCAAGCGGTTCCCTTACCATTGCAATTCGGGTTAGTTGTCGATGAATGGGAGGAAGTTCAAAAGGATTTGTTGATTCCCTTTGAAGATCAACTCACAAAACTCATACATAACCTAATTGGTAAGCGGGAAGTCAGCGTCAAACTATTTTGGAATCAAACTGAAGAGTTAAATCTTGCTGTTGCCGAAAATGAGGAATTACGCCAAAGAAGGGAAGCCTTAGTTGGTAAGATTTTAAGCATGGACGAGGCGATCGCGATCGGGCAAGAACTAGAGGCAGCGATCGAGCAACGTCAACAAATAATCATTGACGCTTTTATCGATACCCTGAAGCCTCTATCCCATGAATATGCTGAGGGAGAATTGCTCACTGAAAGCATGATCTATAACGGTTCTTTCTTAATCGATTGGGATAAGGAACCAGAATTTGCCGCCACCGTTGAAGCTCTCGATCAACAATTTGAAAATCGCCTCCGAATCCGCTACAACGATTTCACCGCTCCCTATAACTTTGTAAATGTTGAGCGAGACTAGAGAGTGGTGACCCTCTACAACTATAGCAATCCTAAATGGGTTGCTATAGGAGATCACACTACCGATCAAATAAGCCATATCAGTTCGACAAAAGCAGAAAAAGGTAAGAATCGCTAAGCGATTCTTACCTTTTTCTGCCATTTGCGGCGTGCTTTGCACGCCGCAAATGGCTATGTCGAACTCGCGTTAATAATACCAAAGCAAATAGCCATTTTGTGCTTTGGTATAAGACTTTGGCAGCATTTGAATGTCTTACGCCAAGAGAGTTTCTACAAAATATGCTAAATAGTATGGATGTAAAGATGCTCTTTCTTGCAACTTAAAGCTATGACAACTCAACCTCAAACTGATAAACAACCTTGTACTGAGACTAAACAAGAACCCATTCTCTGCAATCACTGTTTGCGTACAGCTACTAATGGCATTAAGTGTCAGGGTATCTGTGTTGCTGATAGTGGGTATTAAATAATTTACACTAGGGGCATAACTATCAATATTATTCTGAAAGGAGTAATAATGTGTAGCGCTTTGCGTTGTACATTATCGCTCCCTATAACATTAATTTATGTCACAACCAACGATTGAATCAGTTTTACAAGAAAAACGCTTGTTTGAGCCTTCTACGGAGTTTTCACAAGCATCCCATATCAAAAGTCTTGCGGAATATCACCAAATTTACGATCGCGCTAAAGCCGATCCTGCTACCTTCTGGGCTGAACTAGCCGAACAAGAACTACATTGGTTTGAGAAATGGCACACCGTTCTCGACTGGCAACCGCCATCGGTGAAATGGTTTGACGGCGGTAAAATTAATATTTCCTATAACTGTCTCGATCGCCACTTGACCACTTGGCGCAAAAACAAAGCGGCTCTAATTTGGGAAGGTGAAAATGGCGACTCGCGCACACTGACCTATGCCCAATTACATCGCGAAGTTTGTCAGTTTGCCAATGCCCTCAAACAATTAGGAGTCCAAAAAGGCGATCGCGTTGGTATTTATATGCCAATGATTCCTGAAGCAGCGATCGCCATGCTAGCCTGTGCCAGAATCGGCGCGGTACATGGTGTCGTATTTGGTGGATTTAGCGCCGAAGCTTTACGCGATCGCCTTGTCGATGCTGAAGCAAAACTCGTCATCACCGCCGATGGTGGTTGGCGCAAAGATGCGATCGTGCCATTAAAAGAGCAAGTAGATAAGGCGATCGCCAATGGAGCCGCACCTTCCGTTACCGATGTCTTGGTTGTGAAACGGACAGGTCAGAATACGCATATGACCGCAGGGCGAGATCATTGGTGGCATGACTTACAGCAAGGGGTTTCCGCTAAATGTGATGCAGAGCCAATGGATAGTGAGGATATGCTATTTGTTCTCTATACTTCTGGCAGTACTGGTAAACCGAAGGGAGTCGTGCACACTACGGCTGGTTATAACCTTTATAGCCACATGACCACCAAATGGATTTTTGATCTCAAAGACACCGATGTGTATTGGTGTACGGCTGATGTAGGCTGGATTACAGGACATAGCTATATTGTTTATGGCCCCTTATCCAATGGTGCAACCACACTGATGTATGAAGGAGCGCCTCGCCCTTCTAATCTTGGCTGTTTTTGGGATGTAATTGAGAAGTATCAGGTGAGTGTGTTCTATACCGCACCCACAGCCATTCGCGCCTTTATTAAAATGGGTGAACATCATCCTAATACTCGTGATTTGACCTCACTGCGCTTATTGGGAACCGTCGGTGAGCCGATTAATCCTGAGGCTTGGATGTGGTATCACCGCGTGATTGGCGGCAGTCGCTGTCCGATTGTAGATACATGGTGGCAAACAGAGACGGGTGGAATCATGATTACAGCGCTTCCTGGAGCAGTTCCCACAAAACCAGGTTCGGCAACACTTCCATTCCCAGGGATTATTCCTGATATTGTCGATCTTGAAGGTAATCCTGCCCATGAGAACGAAGGTGGCTATCTGATCGTGCGTCATCCTTGGCCAGGAATGATGCGAACGGTTTACGGTGACCCAGAGCGTTTCCGTAAGAGCTATTGGGAGCATATTCCCCCCAAAGATGGCAACTATGTTTATTTTGCGGGTGATGGCGCTCGTAAGGATGAAGATGGATATTATTGGGTGATGGGGCGTGTCGATGATGTAATTAACGTCGCTGGTCACCGTTTGGGAACGATGGAAATCGAATCAGCGCTAGTTTCTCATCCTGCGGTTGCCGAAGCTGCTGTAGTTGGTAAGCCTGATGAGTTAAAGGGTGAGGATATCTTTGCCTTTGTAATTCTGGAAGGCGATCGCCAACCTAGTGAAGAACTCGCTAAGGAACTCAAAAAACACGTTGTAGGTGAAATTGGGGCGATCGCCCGTCCGAATGAGATTCGCTTTGCGGAAGCCTTACCTAAAACGCGATCGGGGAAAATTATGCGTCGCCTCTTGCGATCGCTAGCCTCTGGGCAAGAAATCACCAGCGATACTTCCACTTTAGAAGATCGCTCGATTTTAGATAAGTTACGCGAAGGTGCTTAACAAAAAAGTCTGTGCATCGCACAGACTTTTTTGTTGTTTAACTGATGTTGCGTGGAACGCAGATGATAAATCTTTTGCTACTAGCGTGACAGGGCAACCACGGGGGGATTGCCCCTACCCGAAAAATTGCAGATGATAAATCTTTTGCTGCTAGCGTAACAGGGCAACCACGGGGGGATTGCCCCTACCCGAAAAATTCATGTTCTGTAGGGGCTGTGCCCCCGTGCCAGCCCCAGACCTATGCTATGACAAGAATTCCTTCCACGTAACATCAGTTATTTAAGCTCTGCCAGAGCTTTACGAGCTTGGGTTAAACCATCAATGTTGCCTTGTTGATTAAAGAATCGCTCAGCACTTTCTAACATCTTGCGAGCTTCGATCGCCCGTTGTTGAGTCGCTAATAACTTACCTAAAGCTAGATAAGTTACCGCATCCTCTGGTTCAATCTCAATAATTTGACGATAGGCAACGATCGCACCCGATAGCGAACCTTGCTGAATATAGATATCAGCGATCACCCGTTGTAACTCGATCAAATTATTGGCAGGAATATTTCTAGCTCCTGCGGCGCGGCGGAGAGAGGTGATCGCTTCAGCATAATTGCCTTCACTTTGAAAGACCTTAGAAATGGCAAGATTGGCTTGAGGGTGTCGAGGATCGACTTCTAAAGCTCGTTTGTACTTAGAGATCGCCTCTTCATATTGATTTTGCTCAGCAAATAAACCACCAAGCGCCACCAATACATCAGCGTCAAAAGGCGCAATTTTATCAGCTTGGTTATAGGCGGCAAAAGCCCCTGTCCGATCTCCTGAGAGTTTTAAAACATAGCCCAAATTCAAATAAATTTTGGCATTCCTAGGTGCAACTGCGATCGCTTGACGATAAATCTTGGCGGCTTCGGCATATTGTTTTTGTTCCGTCAACAAAAAGCCAACACTGTTGTAAGCATCAATATTTTTGCGATCCAAGGCAATTACACGACGATAGGCGGTTAATGCGCTGGGATAGTCTTTAATGCGGACATAGACAAAACCCAAAGCATTAAAGGCTTTGGCATTATTGGCATCTAGTTTGGTGGCTTTATCTAGAGCCGCGATCGCCCCAGAATAATTATTCTGTTGGGTTAGTAAAAAGCCAAGACTAGTTAAAATGCGCGAGTTTTTTGGCTCTAAAGTCGCTGCTTGTTGATAAGCAGCGATCGCCCCTGCTATGTTATTGTTTTGCCACAGTTGCCGCCCTTGCCTGATCCATTCTGTCGCATCTTTTTTGGTTTGGGCATAGACACTTTCGGAAATCGGTACAACAATCGCCCCTGCGATCGCTATTACTAGAGCAAGATTTGTCAGTTTGGTGAGTGAACGAAACAAAGGCATAAGCTTTCTGATTTACGTTAATTAATTT
The DNA here is from genome assembly GCF_034931345.1 of Pseudanabaena sp. CCNP1317. Taxonomy (NCBI): domain Bacteria; kingdom Bacillati; phylum Cyanobacteriota; class Cyanophyceae; order Pseudanabaenales; family Pseudanabaenaceae; genus Pseudanabaena; species Pseudanabaena sp. CCNP1317. Next base: position 6,621 of record NZ_JAYGIF010000022.1, read on the forward strand.
TTATAGTTAAGTGCTTCGCTGTAAAGTTAAGTAATCAATTTTTGATGGTGCGGCTTCGCCGCACCATCAAAAATATAATTTTTTATTAAGTTACAGAATCCTATGCGGACAACGCTTGAACATAAAAATTTTATTCTTCTGGGTTTACCTCTTCCATATTAACAAGCATATTAACCAGCTCAACTGAGTTAGGTGCATTACGTGCATCCGTAAAATCTGTGCCTTCAATACTCTTAAGGGTCGATAGATAGGTTCCTGTCAAATCTGCACCAATTAACTTGGCATTAGCTAGATTTGCCCAATTTAGCTTGGCATTAGTCAAATTGGCTCGGCTAAGATCGGCTCCAGCGAGATTTGCACCCGTTAAATTTGCCCTTGTGAGGTCAGCTTCGGTGAGATTTGCCCCCCGCAAGTCTGCGCCATTCAGGTAAGCTCCTGTCAAAAAGGCGTTTGATAAATTTGCCCGACATAGGCGTGATCGCGTGAGGTTAGCGCTAGTCAAAAACGCATTACTAAAATTAGTCTCTACTAAGACCGCATCACTGAGATCGGCTTCAATTAAAAATGCTTCGGAGAGATTTGCACCAATTAACGAAGCTTGTTCGAGAATAGTGCCATTGAGATTTGCTTGAATCAGAATTGAACCGCTTAAATTTGCTCTTACTAAATTTGCCAGATTTAGTTCCACATCTTCTAAATTGGCAATATCAAGAGTTATTTCCTCAAGATCTGATTCAATAAAATTTGCTCCAGTCAAATTCGCTCCAGTCAAAATCAATCCGATGAGCGATCGCTTACTAAAGTCGCGATCGCCCAAAGCGTAACTTTCGAGAAGTTCTTTTGCATTCATGATTGATTGACAGATGATTAGGGACGATAACCCGAAGCCAGCAACTGTGCGACTGACTTGGCATGGTAGGACAAGATAATATCTGCACCAGCACGCTTCATGCTTAACAGAGTTTCAAACATGACCTTCTTCTCATCAATCCAGCCGAGTTGCGCCGCCGCCTTAACCATTGCATACTCACCACTGACGTTATAGGCGGCTACAGGTACATTGGTTGCATCTTTGACCTTGGCGATGATATCCAAATAAGCGAGAGCAGGTTTGACCATCACAATATCTGCACCTTCAGCAATGTCGAGATAGACTTCCTTAATGGCTTCACGAGAATTGGCTGGGTCCATTTGATAGGTCTTTTTATCACCAGACTTAGGTGCAGAGCCTAGAGCATCGCGGAAAGGTCCATAGTAAGCAGAAGCATATTTGGCGGAATAGGCGAGAATGCCCACATTCTCAAATCCAGCTTCATCCAGCCCTTGTCGAATCGCTCCAATCCGACCATCCATCATGTCAGATGGTGATACAAAATCAGTTCCAGCAGCAGCTTGGGAAATAGACATTTTGACAAGAACTTCGACTGTCTCATCATTCAGAATTACGCCATTATCATCAATGATGCCATCATGTCCATGGGTAGTGAAAGGATCAAGAGCAACATCGGTGAAAATAATGATATCGGGAACTACTGCCTTAATGGCGCGAACTGCACGCTGTGCTAGTCCTTCAGGATTAAAACTTTCGCTACCAGTGAGATCTTTTTTCTCTTCAGGTACAGCAGGGAAAAGGGCGATCGACTTAATTCCTAACGCATAAATCTCTTCTACTTCTTTAACCAATAGATCGAGAGTAAATCGATAGGCTTCAGGCATGGAGGGAATTTCAACACGATTATTCTCTCCTTCCATCACAAACATAGGATAGATGAAGTCATCTGTTGATAGATGGTTTTCTCTAACTAGGCTACGGACAGAAGGATTACGGCGGAGGCGGCGAGGACGATGTGTGAGTTGCATTGATGTTTCTTGACTTTTCTTAATGAATTTGCGTTAAAAACATTTAGTAAAACATTTATTTTTTAGATATGTATTATACCAGAATCACTAACACTAATTCCAAAAAGAAAAGCAGCGCGATGCGCCACTTTTCTTTACAAATCCCTAAACGCTTTAGTAAAAGAAAGGCAGCGCTTCGCGCCACTTTTCTTTACAAATACCAAAACATTACCTAAAAAGAAAGGCAGCGCGAAGCGCTGCCTTTCTTTTAAATACCCAAACGTTGATAGATTTGGTCAAGATTTTTAAGATGCTTATTAGGATCGAAGCAAGCTGCTAACTCTTCTTCAGAGAAAGTTTTCTTGACGGTTTCATCTTCGCTGATCAACTTACGGAAATCACCGTCAGTTTTATTCCATGCAAGGTGGGCGGCTTTCTGCACGATCGCATAGCTATCTTCACGGCTCAAGCCCTTAGTGACCAGTCCGAGTAGCACCTGCTGACTGAAGACCACACCACCATAACAATAGAGATTGCGCTCCATGTTGTGGGTATGTACCAACAGATTTTTGGTTAAATCCGTGATTTCTCGAAGCATGAAGTGAGTGAGAATGCAGCTATCAGGTAGCAATACCCGTTCCGCCGCACTGTGGGAAATATCGCGTTCATGCCATAGCGCCACATTTTCTAGAGCCGTAGTTGCATAGCCACGTAACAAACGCGCCATACCCGTTAAACGCTCCGAACGGATCGGATTGCGCTTGTGAGGCATTGCTGACGAGCCTTTTTGCCCCTTGGTGAAATGCTCTTCCACTTCGAGGACATCGGTACGCTGAAGGTTACGAATTTCGACGGCAAAGCGCTCGATCGATGCGCCGATTAGGGCTAGTACTTGCGAGAACTCGGCATGGCGATCGCGAGAAATTACCTGCGTCGATGCACAATCGGGCTGTAGTCCCAACTTTTGACAGGCGATCGCCTCAATACGCGGATCGACATTGGCATAGGTTCCCACTGCGCCCGAAATTTTACCGACAGCAATAGTTTTGCTTAAGTTCAATAGGCGATCGCGATGGCGCAACATTTCTGCTAACCAACCAGCGAGCTTAAATCCAAAGGTAATTGGTTCGGCATGGATACCATGCGTCCGACCCGACATAATCGTGTAGCGATGTTGTTGGGCTTGGTAGCGAATCGCTTGGATGGCTTCTTCTAACTGGGCTTGGATGATTTCTAAGCTATCGACTAATTGCACTGCTAGAGCCGTATCTAGCACATCGGAACTAGTCAAACCGAGGTGGATGTAGCGCCCTGCATCACCTACATATTCATTTACGTTGGTCAAAAACGCGATCATGTCGTGCTTGACCGTTAACTCAATTTCATTGACGCGATCGGCATCAAAATTTGCTTTCGCCTTAATTTCTTCGACCGCATCGGCAGGAATATATCCCAGTTCAGCCTGTGCTTCGCAAACGGCGATCTCAACTTGCAACCAAGTTTGATATTTGTGCCGATCCGTCCATAACCGACCCATTTCGGGTAACGTATAGCGTTCTATCAAAACTTACGCTCTTAAAATAATCACAATTTTTAATTATAGCAAGCTTTTTTAGAGATTGCTACAATCAAAGCCACATGTCAGCAATTCTCATTATAAAGATCGGTTTTTTGAAAGCTCGGCAAAGTCGAGCTTTCAAAAAACCGATTTTAGTGTTTACAGCACCTTTGGCGCTGTAAACACTAAAATCAGTTTCACTATGAGAGATTTTGATCACATGTAAGTAACTCCCCAAAATTAAAACCTAAGCCCAGAAGCTGTCCCGCCCGCATAGCGGGCGGGACAGCTTCTGGGCTTAGGTTATGCCTAGCTACTTATCAGTAAAAAACAAAACCTGAATAGCGAGAGGCGGCATAAGTGCCGCCTCTCGCTATTCAGGTTTATAGCTATCAAACCCCAAAATTTGATCGGCATTCTCCCATTTTTGTTGAGCTTCTATAGCGCTCCTAAATGAGTTGTAAGATTTTGAGTGTTGAGAGAGTGCGCCCCGAAGGGGTGCACTCTCTCAACCTATTTAGGATTGCTATAGATGTTCAGTAAAATGTCTGATGCTACAAATTGATTAAGTGAGTTAGGGTTGAGCAAGTTTTTCAGGCTGTGATTGATATATGTCATTGTTCCAATTACGATCGCAGATCAATTATTTGCCCTCCCGATCCGAGGATAAATAAAATTGATGAGCGCAACAAATGAGGCAAATCAGACACAGGTCAACCTTGTTGCTGCATTCCAAGCTGCACAAGATATTTCGCGAGAGTTAAATGTTGACAAGTTAGTTAGTCTGAGCCTTTCAGCATTACTTGAACTATCAGACGCACAATCAGGTGTTGTGATTTTAGTTGATGATCAAAAATTTACGATCGCTGCCATAATTTCTGAGCGATCGCCAAACTTAGAAATCTCTCAGAACTTGACTCTTGCTAGTGCAGATGCTTCTAGTTTGCCAATCTTAATGGTGCGCCATACCCTCGACAATCGCACAGAAACCATCTGGAATCAAAATAGCCCTGATCCACATTTCGCTGATGATCCCTATTGGTTAATGCATTCTCCACAAGCAGCGCTATGCATTCCCCTATGTGAGGATGGTGAACTGATAGGAGCAATTTATTTAGAAGATCGGGTCAGCCAAAAACTACTACAGACTGATTACTTACAAGTTTTACGATCGCTCTGTCAACAACTCGCTATTTCACTGGTGCGATCGCGTGAATTCTCTAATATTAACCAACACAAGGAATTTGAAGAAGCTTTAAAACGCAGTAACTCACTTCTGACAGCCCAGCGTGAAGCCTCTGTTGATGGAGTGTTAGCAGTAGATGAGCAAGGACGGATTGTGAGCTATAACAATCGATTTTGTGAGTTATGGCAAATTCCTGAATCAGTTCTCCAATCCGTGGAATACGGAGGATTGCTGAGCCTCTTGCAACATCATCTCCAACTACCTGATGGACTAGTTGAAGCCCTTGAAAATGCCTATGATTCTGCTGAGAAGTATACTCAACGAGAAATTTATCTAGCAGATCATCGTGTAATTGATTGCTATTCGGGACAGGTGCATTCTCCCGATGGGAAGTTCTATGGGATGGTTTGGTATTTTCGTGATGTCACAGAACGTATCTGCATACTTCAAGAACTACGAGCCGAACAAGAACGTTCTGAGCGGTTATTGCTGAATATGTTGCCTGAGAAGATTGCCAAAAAACTCAAACATAGCCGCGCCTCAATGGCAGATGGATTTGAAGAAGTATCAGTTTTATTTGCAGATATTGTGGGCTTTACCGAACTTTCTTGCAACATGTCACCAGTCCAGTTGGTCGGTCTGCTCAACCGTATTTTTTCGATGTTTGATAATTTGTGCGATCAATACAAACTTGAAAAGATCAAAACCATCGGTGATGCCTATATGGTGGTGAGTGGATTGCCTGAACCAAGAGCCGATCATGCGGCGGCGATCGCCAATATGGCTCTCGATATGCAAAAAGCCATCTCTCAAGTTAAGTCCCGTGAAGGTATCCAAATTTCGATGCGAATTGGCATTAATTCGGGACCAGTCATTGCGGGTGTGATTGGAACGAAAAAGTTTATTTATGATCTCTGGGGTGATACGGTCAACGTCGCTAGTCGGATGGAGTCATTGGGAACGGCTAAGGCAATTCAAGTTACAGAAGCAACATATTTACGGTTACGCGATCAATTTAATTTTGAGCGACGTGGGTTGATTCCTGTCAAAGGCAAAGGCGAAATGATGACCTATTGGCTAGTGGGGAAAGTCAATTAAGAGTGTGTTTGAGAAGTTTTTCACCCCCTCTAACTCCCCCTTTCAAGGGGGAGGATTCAGGTTTCCCCCCTTTGAAAGGGGGGATTAAGGGGGGTAAAAGCAGAAATTTATGCTAGACAGGAGACTTCTCAAATACGCTCTAAAGTCAGGTAGTGAAATCTTGCTAGAATGAGATGAGGAAATATTGACATGAGCATATGAAGTTTATCAGCCCTAAAACTGATTTTGCGTTCAAGAAAATCTTTGGCTCTGAACAAAGCCATGATGTCTTGATCAGTTTTTTGAATGCGATGATTTACAACGGCGATCGCAGAATCTCGCAATTAGAAATTCTCAATCCTTATTTAACTCCGCGCATCCGAGGTGTTAAGGATACTTATCTTGATGTCAAAGCCAAGTTGGATAATGGCACAAGCGTAATTATCGAAATGCAAGTATTAAATATCGAAGGATTTGAGAAGCGAATTCTCTACAATGCCGCTAAAGCTTACTCGATTCAACTTGGTATCGGACAATCCTACTCGCTCCTAAATCCAGTAATTGCGCTCACGATTACTGATTTTGTGATGTTTCCTGAAATAAATCAATTGACTTCTCGGTTTATTTTAAAAGAGAAAGACTTTTTAATTGACTATCCCATCTACGATTTGGAACTTGTATTTGTCGAGTTGCCAAAGTTTGATAAAACGCTCATAGAGCTAGAAACCTTGGCGGACAAGTGGTTATATTTCCTTAAACACGCAATCGATTTAGATGTTGTGCCAGAAAGTATGAATCTAGTCCCAGAAATTAAGCAAGCCTTTGAATTTGCGAGAGAAGGAAATCTCTCACCTGAAGAATTAGACGAGTTAGAACATCAAGAGTTCTTTATCCAAGATCAACATAATGCGATCGTCAAGGCTTTGAAACAAGGAGAGAAACAGGGACTAGAGCAAGGTAAAACTGAGGCAAAGCTAGAAATGGCTGTAAAATTGCTGGATCTTCTTGATGATGCCGCAGTTAGTCATGCGACTGGATTGAGTTTGCCAGAAATAGCAAAATTAAGAAGTATACGATCGCAAAATCAATAATTCTTCGTCTTGAGAATGTCAAGGATGCACTAGCCATGCTCTTTGAATTGGCTGCACGATCGCCTGTACCAGTGGTGATAATCTTGCAATATCCTGTAAACCTTGCTCCGTCTGGACATTGATCCCTTGTTTGTAAATGCTATACCCCTTAGTCCGCGCCACCCGAATTCCACAATAGTACTTAGGCTCTAGCCCTTGAGAAATTAGTTTCTCGCGCCAACTTTCGAGACTCTCTTGCTGCTGAATGTCATCTAAATGCGAAATATCCGTAGCTCGGAATAAATCGCGATCTAAAAAACGACGGCATAAATCTGCAAGTGTGCGATCGCTGCTGTCGCGCCATCGATGCATATGATAGGCAAACACAGTGTCATCGGAGGCGAAATATTCCTCACAGGTAAGCGATTGCGGATCTTGAGTTAGCCAAGCGGTCATGGTGCGATCGCTAAATATTTCTCCCGCAGAAATTAAAATCTTTGCCCTCCGAAAAATCCTTTCTAACAAAAATCTTGCCGCTAGGTTTTTGGGATGGTTGTATACCTGCAAATACATAAAATAGCGCACCGTCAAATAATGCTCGATCGCTACCATTCCCTTCCGCCCAATCACTAAGTTCTGCGAAATTGGATCAAAACGTAGAGCTAATAAAATGCGATCAAGATCTAACTGTCCATATTTAGCACCCGTGAAATAACTATCACGTTCTAGATAATCAAGGCGATCGCAATCGATTTGACTAGAAACTAGCTGATAGATTAATGGCACTGCATATTTTTTGGTAAATACCTTTTCTAATTCAGTAATTAAGTCCGTCGAAAAGTTATTGAGAACCTCCGCAATTTTGCCGAACTTTAATAATCGTAAAGTCCATATTTCATGATTACTCCCAAACACTTCTTCCGATGCATGGCTATAGGCTCCATGCCCAAGATCATGAAGCAACGCCGCAACTAATACAACTGTCCGATGGATTGTCAGGTAAGGATATTTAGTGGCGATCGCATCAAAGGCGCGACGGGTCAAAGCCATTACACCTAGGGAATGGGTGAATCGTGAACCCTCAGCCCCATGAAATGTAAAGTAAGCAATATCAAGCTGACGAATCCGTCTCAAGCGCTGGAATTCAGGTGTATCAATTAGTTGAATTAGTAGAGATTCAGTGAGATCGTTGCCATCAAGAGTAATCGCGCCATGGATAGGATCGTTATAGGTTCGAGACTTGCCAAATAGCATAAGTACCTGTGCAGAATACATTACCCAATCCCGTAAGGTTGCATCCCGCAGGGATGCAACCTTACGGGATTGGGTTTAAAATTAATTATGCCTACCTTCTCACCAAAGGATTAGCGATGCACCGCCTCGCGCCGCACCGCAGGAGTATCTACTTAGAGTTTAGATGTGCTGTGATACAAATCACATTGCATTGACTACAGATATCATAAGTTAATAAGCAGACATATGATTCTTACATCTGCTTTTTGCCTTAGTTTTTTGATAATCCTTCAAATAATTTGCAAACAACAATATAAACAGATCAAAAATCAGGTCTTCTGCTCTATGGGCTGAGCAGTTATTACTTTCTTAGATGCATCAAAGTATTCTCAAAAAGTAACTATATAACAATAGAAATAAATAGTTGCTACTTACAGCAATTACCGATCAAAAAACCACAACAATTTTTTTTGAAAGTTTTGAGAACCAACACTTTCAAAAAAATTGTTGGTTCAGGTTTGAGCGCAAAATGCTGTAAAGCTTATCTGTACAAGCCTAGGTAGTATAAAGAATACAATGAATTATGGTAGTTTCGTTTCCATTGCACAACTAACTGATATTCATCTATTTGAAGATATCAAACAGTCTCTGGTTGGCATCCAAACAGAAGCCTCTTTTCAAGAGGTTTTAATTAATGTTAAAAGAACCTTGTCACAGATTGATTTATTGCTTTTGACGGGGGATTTGACTCAAGATGGTAGTGCAACATCATACGATCGCTTGCGGCGATCGCTGGATAAGTTTGGGATTCATTCCTATTGCTTAGCTGGTAATCATGATGATTTGTCCTTAATGCAAACCCATTTACCTAGCGAATACGTTCACCTCAGCCGCTCTCTAGATGTTGGTAAGTGGCGAATTTTGTTACTTAGCTCGGTTGTTGTGGGAGCAGTCCATGGATACTTAGCACCATCAGAACTATTATGGCTAGAAGATACTCTTAACGCATATCCTGATCGCCCTACTTTAATCGCCTTTCATCATCCTGCTGTGCCACTTGGTTCTAAATGGATGGATGGTATTTGTTTGGAAAATCAAGATCAATTCTGGGAAATATGCGATCGCCATCCGCAAATAGAAGTTGTCTTGAATGGACATGCCCATCAAGACTTTGATCAAGTTTATGAAACCCCCCATAATTCTGTGCGCTGTTTGGTGACTCCTTCAACTTGCATTCAATTTGAGCCACAAAATCCCAAGTTTCAAATTGACAGTCAACCTCCCGGATTTCGCCATTTACGTCTCTATCCCAATGGAGTAATGGAAACAGAAGTCCATCGTCTCAAAGTTGGCAGTTTCCATCCTGATCTCGCAGCGATCGGCTATTAAAATTACAAACTATTTCTGACCTTTTAATGTCCTTTTGAAAGAGGGCTTGGAGACCAAGCCCCTACCTATCCAAAAATGAAGGGGCTTGGTCTCCAAGCCCATGTCTTTGCTTTCTATCAAAATCCAATATTTATGTTGAGAGTGTTGCTTTGCAACACTCTCAACATAAATATTGGGTTTTATTTCAGCGCAAAGCACTGTAGGATAAAAAATCTAGCGATTTTTTATCCTACTCTTTACAAATGCAACCGCAGATCATTGTTATTAAAATTGGCACGTCTAGCCTTAGTGATCCCGAATCAGGAGATTTACAACTAGCGACGATCGCCAAATTAGTTGAAGCGATCGTGCATCTACGACGGGAAGGACATAGCGTTGTCTTAGTTTCTTCGGGTGCGGTGGGCATTGGCTGTGGCAGGCTAGGGCTAAAACAACGTCCGCGCAAAATCTCCAAAAAGCAAGCCGTCGCAGCCGTAGGACAAGGGCGCTTAATCAGGATTTATGACGACTTTTTTGGCTCTTTGCAACAGCCCGTCGCTCAAGTTTTATTAACACGCGGCAACCTGATTCAGCGACAGCATTACATGAATGTCCATGCCACATTCCATGAATTACTGGAAATGGGCGTAGTGCCAATTGTGAATGAGAATGACACGGTTGCTGTCGATGAATTAAAGTTTGGTGATAATGATACGCTATCGGCTCTAGTAGCTAGTCTGGTCGAGGCTGATTGGTTATTTCTATTAACCGATGTTGATCGCCTTTATTCCGATGACCCACGCCAAAATCCTGAAGCCAAGCCGATTGAGTTTGTGGAATATTCAGAACTTCAAGAACTCAGACAAGCGATCGGTGAGAAACAAGCATTAGGCGCTCAAGGTGGTGGTACACAATGGGGAACTGGCGGCATGACCACAAAACTTGATGCAGCTCGCATTGCCTCGGCGGCTGGAGTTCGTACAGTAATCACCAGAGGTGCTTTTCCCGATCGCCTGTCAGCGATTCTTCGTGGCGAGAATTTCGGTACGCAATTCGCGGCTCAACCGAAAACAGTGAATGCCCGTAAACGCTGGATTGCCTATGGAATGGTTCCCTTGGGCAAGTTGTTCTTAGACGATGGAGCCGTACAGGCGGTTATTCGCAAAGGGCGATCGCTCTTACCTGCGGGAATTACGCAAGTAGAAGGAAAGTTTGAGGCGAATGAGTCCGTAAGTTTGTGCGATCGCGATGGCAAAGAAGTCGCGAGGGGTATCTCTAACTACAGCAGCAGTGATATCCTTCGCATTCTTGGTTCTCAATCAGAAGACATTCCTAAATTACTAGGCTTTGATGGCGAAGAGACAGTAATTCATCGAGACAATTTAGTGAGCCTTTAAATCAAAAAAAACGGCTACGCCGTTTTTTTTTGATTTAAAGGCAAAGCCCTTAGGACTCTGCAATTTAATAAAGAACCGATTTTTGATGGCGCGGCGAAGCCGCGCCATCAAAAATCGGTTCCTTATTTTACGGTGAAGCCCTTATGTAATAACTATTTTGGGACTATTGTACCAATTGTACGTTGGACTATCAGGATCATCATCTACACCCAACTTACTCTCAGCACCATCAATCCGTATCCGCACCAGATACTCACCTGCCTTAATATTCGCAATTGGCATCTCAATGGTGGAAACAGTACTAGGCAAAGGAGGACGATCAAATAGATAGATGGATGGATTATCAGATGTCCATTCATTCAAGGCTAAGACTATTTTTTGTTTCTCCCGTACTAATACATCTAACTGAACTACAATTACCGCCGATCGCAAATTATCTTCGATCTCTTCTAACTGGGTCACAGATACATTCACAATCGTCGGACAGAGGACAAAAGGCATCACATTTGAGGCGATCGCATTAGTAATTAACGGTGAAGTGCTACCGATTCGATGGATTACTTGCAAACTCTGCACTCCAGCTTGGATCTGGGGTAAATCCATATCCTCCAGAGAAAAAATAATTTCGCGAGCTTGTACGGAAGTAGGACTAATTACTAAATCCCCAACATGGATTTCTACTGTCTGACTTTGGAGGTTGCGCCCACGAATAATCATCACACTACCGATCACAATCGGCTCAAATCGACTACCCTGAGCCACGACTTGCTCAATGTAGGGTGATGCAGGAAACGGAGCCAGCCCTGCGGGGGAAGCATCGCGAATTGGTAAGGCTCTCTGGAAGTTTTCCCGACCTTCGACGATTACCAGACAAGCACGGTAGGCGATCGATAATACATAGGGAACTTGATAAAATACTGACCAAGCCTTAGATAGATCCTCCAGTGAAATATCCACAGGCACAATATGAACCTGTTGAATCTGATCAGCAAGATCGGAAGCAGCTAGAAATGGGAATGTAGAATCATTGCAGGTAGAACGAATCAGTTCAGGTGTAAGAATTCGCTTGTCAACAAGGGTACTTACCACACTTCCCAAAACCCTCTGAGGTTGTAGTTCCGCATCATTGCCATAGCAACTCATCATGTAAAAAAGATCGATCGCCACTTGACGATTAAGGGGATTTCCCTTGGTACGATTAGGAGTGGAGTCATAGTTAGCTAAAGAAGAATTACTGGTTACTTGATACAAGAAAATATTTACTCCCACTTCTGGCGCACCCGTAGAAATTCCTCCTGGAGGTAAAGTGGTGGCTCGTGCTCCTTCAATATCCTGCTGAATCACTGTTTGCAAGACCCTTTGTAAAGTTGCCGTTACCGTCGCGATCGCTAAATAATTACTCATCTGCACTCACCAAACCTAATTTCAAAGCTCTGACGATCGCCTGTGTCCGACTAGCCACACCCAACTTCTCAAATACACTAGTGAGATGCGCTTTGACTGTAGCGATCGTCACATGTAGATATCGAGAGATATCTTCGTTAGAGGCTCCCTTAATCAACCAGTTCAATACCTCCTGTTCGCGATCGGTGAGATGGATAGTGGAATGTCCCTGTAGCGATCGCCCTGCATAGAAATGAAAAATCCGAAAGAAACTCGTGGCAATATCGGGGGGCAAAAAGATTTCATCATTCATAACTGTCGAAATTGCCTCATAAAGTTGACTGCCAATGCGATCTTTCGCCACATATCCTCTAGCTCCCAACTGCATCGATCTAAATACTAATTCATCTTCACGATGCGATGACAAAATTAAAACCTTGCCATGATAGTCTAACTTTTTAAGATCCATCAATACTTTTAACCCGCTATCTTCGGGTAATTTTAAATCGAGTTTGACATCCAAAAGAATTAAAGAAGGCTTCTGCTCGACTACTAGTTTAATCGCTTGAACACAAGAAGTTGCTTCTCCGACAATCTTAAACTGAAGATAACAATCATCACTATAAAAACTCAGTAATGTATGTAAACCCCGACGAAAATCAGAGTCATCTTCTACCAATAAAACCGATACTATTTGAGCCGTTGTTGTCATAGATCAGTGGTCATCGATCATTGATTTTTAGCAATTCTTACTCCCTTCCCAGTGAAGAATTATACGTTGCGGCGCAACGCGCCGCAACGCTAATTATTGATTTTTGATGTATATTTCTTTGGTGGGAAGAGAGTAACAGATCTCTTTTTAATTCTTAGCAATTGATTTGTAGTTATAGCTATATCCATTTCAGTTAAGACATAAACCCAAAAGAGAGTTGTGGCGCATAGCGCCGCAACTCTCTTTTGGGTTTTGGGTTTTTCTTAACATAATTGTCTACCGCTATAACTTCAAGAGCTTTAGAGAATCTCATCCTTACTTAGAAGTATAGACTAAAGTCTAATAACCCTTAATTTCGATCATCCCTACTGTATACGTCTATAGACATAGTTAAAGGGTGGCATATGGCACTAGACTACTTCGCCCCGGGCGTATACGTCGAAGAGGTTGATAAAGGCAGTCGTCCCATTGAAGGCATCAGCCTCAGTGTGGCGGGCTTTATCGGATTTACCGAAGACGTTCGCGGTGATGCTGATCTGTTTAAACCAATGATGGTTACATCATGGGATCAGTATCGTGAATACTTTGCAGCTCCTGGTTCTGATGGTTACACCGACTTCGATGCTTACTTGCCCTTCGCTGTTAATGGTTGGTTTGTCAATGGCGGTGGACGCTGCTGGGTAACGAGCATTGGCACAAAACTGCCTGGATCTGAGCCTCCAGCCCCTGAAGCAACCGCACTTCGCATTGGCACATCAAATAACAAGCCCACCTTGATGTTTAACATCAAGCCAGCCGATGCTTCTGAGAGCCAGTTAGCGTTACCTTCAACGGGCGATCGCATCAAAGTCATCATTCAAGAAAGCACTCCCAAGCCATTACCCGAAGACGCTCCTGCCGATGCCGAGCCACCCTTAAATACTGGTGAATTCTTCAACGTTGTTGTTGTCCAAGGCGGACAAGAATTGGAGAAATACGAACATGTCTCGATGAATCCACAGGTTGCGCCCGATGTTGCTGACTATGTAGTAACGGCGATCGCTGATTCTGAATATGTCACCATCGCCGACATTTCTACCAGCGGACAACCACTCTCTCGTCGTCCCGCTAACGGAGCTTATGAGATTGCGCCACCTCCTTACATTTCCACCGTTGATCGCTTTGCGCGTGACTTGCTAGGACAAAGAGACGATCGCACTGGCATTCAAGGCATGTTTGAAATCGATGAAACAGCGATGATTGCTTGCCCGGACCTTATGCGCGTCTATGAAGCTGGTCTGATCGACATCGATCAAGTACATGGGGTCATGGAAATGATGCTCAGCATGTGCGAAAACTCCTTCCCAGGGCCTGCCTTCCGCATGGCAGTGATTGATCCCCCACCGATCAAGCCCTCCAAAGGCATGGAAGCTGTACCACCCGATCGCCAAAAACCTCAAGACGTAGCCCAATGGTTGAGCATGTTCAACCGTCGCTCCATGTTTGGCGCACTCTATTACCCTTGGATCAAAGTCGCAAACCCTCGCAAAGGCGGCAAGCCATCCTACGTTCCTCCTTGCGGTCATGTCATGGGTCTATGGTGTCGCACTGACCAATCACGCGGTATCTTCAAGGCTCCCGCCAACGACACTCCTAGAGGTGTGCTTGGCTTAGCCTACGAAACCAACATGCGCGAGCAAGAAATGCTCAACCCCATCGGTATTAACTGCATTCGTAACTTTGCTAGCTACAATCGCGGCTTCAAGGTATGGGGCGCACGTACCTTGGTCGAGCCAGACAACATTCAATGGCGCTACATCAGTGTCCGCCGTCTGATTAGCTATATTGAGAAATCAATTGAAATTGGGACTCAATGGGTGGTATTTGAGCCTAACGATACTGACCTATGGGCAAGAGTAACTCGTACTGTCAGTAACTTCTTAGAAGGACTTTGGCGGAATGGGGCTTTATTTGGCGGCGCATCCTCAGAAGCGTTTTATGTCAAATGTGATGCCACCCTCAATACCCATGAAACGATGATGATGGGTCGGCTATACATTGAGGTCGGTATTTGTCCTGTCCGTCCTGCTGAATTTGTGATCTTCCGCGTCAGTCAGTGGTCGCCTAACAGCTAATTATCTAATAAGAAGAACATCCATAGGATGTTCTTCTTATAGACTCGCAGTGAAAGATTTTTTGTGGAGCGGCTTAGCCACTCCACAAAAAATTGTTTCTTTATTAGATTTTGCTTTTTTAAGATTTGTGCTGTGATTCTTACAGATTTATGGCTTTAGATTTTAAAATAGTTAACAATCAGCACAGACCTATAACTCAGATTTCAAGGAGGAAGAATGGCTGAACTTATACCAATTCCTACTAGTCGATACTATGTAGAATTTGATGGACTGACTGACAAGTTGATTAAAAGTGTTTCTGAAGTTACCTTTACAGGGCAAACCGCAGGACATGAAAAGCCTCTAGCCTCAACCAAAGGTGGTAAGACCATTTGGCAGAGTACGTCAGCAGGTTTTGAAGAAAACCCCAATGTCACCATTGAAGTCTATGTCACCGAAGGCGACATGGACTTTTACAATTGGATGTTAGCAACTATGCCCAAGAGTGAAGGGGGACAAGGTAAATGGTCTTCCAGCCGTAAGAACGGATCAATCGTTGCTTACGATAGTGAAGATAATGAAGCAATTCGTTGGAGTTTAACTAATTGTTGGATTAAGTCTTACAAGGTCAGCGACTTTAATTCTGAAAGTAAGGATCTGGCTGTTGAGACCTTTGAAATTATCGCCGAGCAAATCAACCGCGTTAAGTAGAGAGATCTACTGACATGTGAGTTGATTTTAAATTTTTTGGTTTTGGTTTTGATATAGAACTTAGGATGAGGTCAATCAACTATGGCAAAAGGTGAAATTTTAGCCTGCTCTAAATACTACTTTAACTTATCGGGTTTGGATGACCTAGTTGTTAAAAGCGTAGGGGGTATTGGTTCAACTCTGCAAACCGCAGGGGACAGTAAATCCTATGGAGTATCCAAGAGTGGTAAGTCAGTTATTCAAGCAACTGTCACAGGTACAAGCAATAGCAATATTACAGTTGAATTTGTCTGTACCCTTGGCGACGATCGCCTAATTAAATGGTACAGCGCCTCACATTCCGAAGCACTCGGTGGTGGTGGAACCCAAACTAAGGGTGAGCGCAAAACAGGTACGATCACTCTTTACAATCAAGGCGGCGAGGCTGCTGCAACTTGGGAATTAACTGGGGTAATGCCTTCCAGCTATAAATCAACTAAGCTAGAAGCTGGTGCTGAGGGTCTAGCAACCGAGACGATCGAGTTTGTCTATGAATCTTTGCATCGCAAAACATAAAAGATGCGTATGAGTGGTGTTCTGCGCCACTCATACTAAATTTCCAGAAGGTAGGTTGTATGTCAGAAGAACAGCAAATAGAATTTTTAGCTAAGTCTAAATTTTATGTAGAAATTACTTTACAGGGCAGTCTAGAACAAATTGATGGCTACTTTATGGAATGTAGCGGATTGTCTCGAAGTCAAGAAGCGATTGAAATTGTTGAAGTTACTCCGCAAGTATGGGGGAGGAGTGGTTCGACAAAAGGACGGGTTATCCGTACAAAGCTTCCAGGAAATGTCAAAAGTGAGAATATTACGCTCAAACAAGGATTGAATATTTCCATGACCATGTGGAAATGGTTAAAAGCAGTGGAAGATGGTAACTGGGCGCAACAACTACGAGATGGTGATATCACTATTTATGACCAAGCTTCAATAGAAAAAGCAAGGTTTCGATTTAATGGCGCTTGGCCGATGCGTTACAAAATTTCCGAATTTAAAGCTGATGCTAGCGAATTTGCGATTACTGAGGTAGAGTTATGCGTTAGTGACTTTTTACGGATTAATTAATAGATTAACTAAACACATATGGTTTAAATATGATTCAAACAGAGTTTGAATTTACGCTACCCAAGGGCTACGTAGATGGTGATGGGAATCTACATCGTAAAGGTGTAATGCGACTATCAAGGGCAATCGACGAGATTACACCGATGCGAGATCCTCGTGTTAGGAATAATCCTGCTTACGCAACAGTAATTATTTTGTCTAGGGTAATTACAAAATTAGGTGGGTTAGAAGAGATCAGTTCAATGGTCATCGAAAATTTATTTGCCATTGATCTTAGTTATTTGCAAAAGTTTTATCGTCAGATTAATGAACTAGAAGATTCTGAGTAGGAAGTCTTTTGACCGTCACGAATTTATGCGTCCTTAGCAATTTCCTCTAATATCTGGTCAAATACCTTTCTCAAAATTAACTTTTCCGTTGGAAATATATGGGGAACTTCATCGATCGCCTCCAAAGAGTTGTTATCTAAAACTAGACAACTTTCGCCATCAGCCATCAGCCATTCTAGTTGGAGTAAAGCATCGCGATCGCCTAATTCGCTAGTATATCCCTCCCGAAATTCAAGCTCTATATCTGATTCATAACCATCAACAGGAATAAAAGCAGTTAGTTTAGCGTGATAACGAAGATTAAAATCTACAGCATATCCGAGCCTGATTAAGACTTTTTCTAACAATGAATAAGTAAGCATATGATGATCCTAAACTGCTAGGGACTCCATCGACCCAAACTTCGGGATCACTATTATATCGTGGCGATCGCTTTCCAACAGCACTTTGCGCTCAAACCCGAACCAAAAATTTTGTAAAAGTGTTGCTTCGCAACACTTTTACAAAATTCTTATGGTTCCTTTGATCGGTAATAGCTGTATTACAGATCAACTGCTCCTAATGCTTTAAGTGTAGATTTTTGAGCAGCAGTTAATCCCTTGATCCTAGCAATATTCATATCTTCATAGGGTTTAGGAATTTTCAATGATTGGAGCCTTTTGCCAGATTGCAAATCCCAAAGTCTAGTCACTCCATCCTCACTTCCATTAGCTAAAATCTGTCCATCAGCACTGAAAATCACATCTCCCATATAGCCAATATCTAATTTTTCTTTTAAATTGTTGAGGTACTGATTAGTCTGCAAACACCAGAGCTTTACCTCGGCGGCATATCCTCCAAAGGCAAGGATTGATAATTTAGGATTTAAGGCTATTGTCCAGACTGGGAATTGGCTGGGGAGAGTGCTTACACAAAATCCTGTTGTTAGATTCCAGAACTTAAGAGAGTGATCCATACTGCCACTAATTAATATGTCATCTTGACTAAAAGCTAAACTTTCGATGCGATCGCTATGTTCTGATAGTGTTATTAAACATTCCTGCGATCGCAAATCCCAAATTTTAATCATGCCATCCCAACTACCACTAGCAAGGATTTCAACCTTGGGATGGATCGCTAGAGCTTGGACAGGGCTATGATGACCATGCAGAGTATTTAAGCATTTTGAAGTTGGGAGATGCCAAAGTTTGATGGTTTGGTCACCACTTCCAGAAGCTAAGATTTCACCATTAGCAGTAAAAGCAACAAATCTTACCCAAGCGGAATGCCCTTGGAGAATTTGCGTGCAGGTTCCATTTTTGACATTAAAGATCTTGATGGTATGGTCATAATTACCACAGGCAAAGGTTTGCTGGTCAGGGCTAAAGGCAACTTGCATCACTCCAGATGTGCCGAGATCAAAATTTCTCAAACATTTTGCATTCTGAGCATCCCAAACCCTCACGCTCTGCTCTTCATAGCTAAAGGAAAAGAGAAGCTTATTGTCAGGACTAAAGGCAACAGGTTTAGTAGCTTTATGATATCCCCGAATCGTTCTGATACATTGACCTGTATCTACATCCCACAACTTCACAATCCGATCATCACTACCACTAACTAAAGTTTTCGCATCGGGACTAAAGGTCACTGACCAAATGCGATTTTTGTGACCATATAAGGTTCTAATTACTTCGCCTGTATCTACTGACCAAAGCTTCACAGTTTCATCATCACCTGCACTCACCAGCATTTGACCATCGGCACTAAAAGCAATCGACCAAATCTGTTTTTGATGTCCTGCGATCGCTTTCACGATTTTGCCAGTATGAATATCCCAAATCTTGACAAGGCAATCTTCTCCAGCGCTGGCAATCTGTCCATCGGAGCGATCGCTTTGTGGCGCAAAGGCAACAGAGTAGACAGCATTAGTATCAACAATTGTGCGAACACATTCTCCAGTTAATACACTCCATAGTTTAATGGTGCGATCCAAGCTGCAACTAGCAATCATTTGCCCATCAGGACTAAAGGCGACCGATCGCACGATCTGCTCATGTCCCTCTAGGGTCGTCATGCATTTGCCCGTTGCGACTTCGGTGAGTTTGACCGTGCGATCGCCACCACCACTGGCTATCAGCAGATCGTCAGGGCTAAAGGCAATACTGGCTACCCCAAGTGCATGGGCTTCTATCGAAAGTAAACATGCTCCTGTATTCACGTTCCACAACTTCACCATGCGATCGAGACCTCCACTAGCAAGCATTTGCCCATCCTTGCTAAATGCTAGAGAAAATATAAATTCACTATGAGCAGGAGTTTTAAGCAGTTGACTACCATCAGCAACTCGCCAAAGATAAATCCAGCCCCTTACGTCACTAGTTGCTATAATCTTGCCATCGGGACTGAAGGCTGTCGCTATCACACTACTAAAAGTCACTCTAAAAGCCGATCTGGCAAGATCGCAGTTAGTAAAGTTAACTTGAGGAAGTTCCACTTCTCTGAGATCAGCCTGCCAAATGGATAAATTAGAGAAGTCATAACCAGTTAGATCAATATTTAGACAACAGAGCAGGTTAACAAGATTGCCACCTGCATATCCTTGCTTTGGTACAGTCTCCGCTTTCAGTCGAGTTAGAGTTGTGGCGATTGCTTGATAACCTAACTTATCGGCAATGGGCTGAAGGATAAACCGAATTTGAGCATCACGAATATAGTCTTTCGCTGTGGCTTCGATGAGGGCATGACTATGGAGTAGATTTATCTTCTGTTCGGTGAAGTTAATCTCCTGACAGATCTTGTCAATGAATTGATAATTGACATATTCCATCACTACAGGCTGGAGTGTAAACCCATTAGCCATAACTTCTATGAGCGATCGCTTTTTCAATAATTCCAGAGTCACAATCAGTTTTTGCTTTGATTCTATGGACAGCAAATTCTCTTTTAGGGCAATTACTGATATTGGCTCACGGGCGATCGCTAACCAGTACATTACTTCTTGCTCAGACTCCGATAGTCTCAAAAACTGACGTTGGAGCAGATCTTGGATATCTCCAAAAGTCAGCCCCCCCTCTCGCATTAAGGCTAGCATTTGCGAGACATCGCCACCCAGTAAATCGCGAATCCCTGCGGCGACAATTTTTAGAGCTAGAGGATTTCCCGCATAGTGGGTAATGATTTCCTGCCATTCGGCATCGTTTGCCCTCATAGATTCTCTCGCCAATATCTGCAAGCCATCCTGTTGTGATAAGCCCGATAAAGGCAGCGATCGCACTGAGCTTCCCATCAATCTCGATAATTCTGGCGGTGCTTCGCGACTGGTAACCACTAAGCAGCTTTGATGATTACGTTCCCCAATATATCTAATCAAATCACCATAGCCTTCATAACCAGATCGATAGCCAGAGAGATAGCCAGAGCGATCGCTCAGAATCGACTCCCAGTTATCAATCACTAACAAACATCGCCGCGCATCTAGATAGCGCATCAGCAGGTCAAGTTGTGCGGGTAAATTATCTGGTAGTTCGAGCGGTTGAGGGTGAGAGAGAAATTGCAAAATATCGGTGAGGATGCTTGCAAAAGATGGGGCATTACGTAGCGATCGCCAGATCGTAAATTCAAATTCTTCTTTTAATTGATGGGCGAGTTGTGATGCTAGGGAAGTTTTGCCCATGCCGCCCATGCCCAAAATGGTGACAATTTGATAGCGATCGCTGATTACCCATTGCTCTAGCTGTTGCAGTTCAGTAGTACGTCCATAGAAATTACCTACCTGTTGAGCCTCTTTTAAATCAACTTGCGGAGTCTTTGCGATCGCCTCTTGCCAATCTATACCCAAAAATTGACAAAGCTGTATGAAGGTATCTTGGCGAATGTCATCCCCTTGAAAGAAACGTTTGGCGACACCAATCGATCCCGCTTTTTCTAAGACTTGGCTAGCAGTCTGGGACAGTCCAAGCTGACGTAATTTATCCTTGAGTATTTGCTGTCCTCGTTTAGACGCTTTTGCCATATTTTTTTGCCATAGTTCTAAAGGGCTAGCACTCTCAATGAGTTGGCTAGCCCTATTTTACAGATCGAAGTAATCGCGATCGCAAAATACCGATCCCATTAGCGATCCTTTTACCGATCCTAAAAGTGAGTCTTTAGTACAAGTTAGCTCAGGCATTCTATTAAACAAGCGTTATTTATAGCTAATCGGAGTTAGACATGAACAAGAATTTTTGGCTCAAGGGATTTCAAGTTAAGGCAATCATCATCTCGCTATCGTTAGCCTTACCAGTCGTTGTCATGGCACAAACCTACAGCGATCGCCAAGTCAATTCTTATACTTCTCAAGTACCTACATATTCTTACTCCATCGCTGACTTAGCCAACGCAATGCGTTGGTATTGGTGAAATGCACAGGTTCTCATTTACATATTCATGAGAGATTGAAATAAAACAATGTGTTATCAAGTAACTGATGTTACGTGGAACGCAGATGATGAATCTCTTGCTGCTAGAGTAACAGGGCAAGCACGGGGGCATTGCCCCTACCTGAGAAATTCATGTTTTGTAGGGGCTGCGCCCCCGTGCCAGCCCCCAACCTTGAGGATCGCAGGAATTCCTTCCACGTAACATCAGTCAAGTAACTCAAAATTTAGCGATCAATATACAAATAATAAATGGCAAGCGGTTCTATATGATTAAGAAGTGAAACCTCGACAAATTTATAGATTGTCGTTATTCATAAACATTATTGGAGGAAGATACCCATGCAAATTGAAAAAGAGGATCTAGACTGGGCTGTTGACCAAGATTTGATCGATGCAAATGTAGCTGATAGTCTCTGGCAGGCTTTACTTGTAAGGAAACAGCACGTACCAAAATTTGATTTTGCTAACGTGTCCTACTACTTTGGCGCACTCATCATCATTTTTGGGATGTTTTTCTTTCTGACCCTTGCTTGGGCATCACTGGGTGGACTGGGTATCTTCGCCCTATCTTGCATTTACATCTTAATTTTTGCTCGTGCTGGACGACACTTGTGGTTTGATCGCGGACTAAAAGTTCCTGGAGGTTTGCTCACAACTATTGCTGTATGCATGGTTCCACTTGCAATTTATGGTTTTCAGCGCATGACGGGTATCTGGCCAAGTGGAGATCCTGGTAGCTATCGCAACTACCATATGTGGGTAAAAGCTAGTTGGTTTTACATGGAATTAGGCACAGTTCTCGCTGGGATGCTTGCCCTTTGGTGGATTCGCTTTCCCTTCCTAACAATGCCGATCGCTTACTCGCTATGGTACATGTCAATGGATTTGACACCGTTGATTTTTGGTAAAAATGAATTTGCTTGGAATGAGCGATGTCTAGTTTCTTTCTGGTTTGGCATAGCCACTGTCGTCATTGCTTTTTTCATTGATCGGCACATCCGCCGCAGTCAGGGTGACTTTGCCTTTTGGCTATACTTGTCTGGACTAATGGCTTTTTGGGGAGGTTTAACGCTGATGAATTCTGGTGGCGAATGGGAGAGATTCCTCTATTTCCTAATTAATCTGTTTTTGATTCTTCTCTCTGTTTTGCTCAGAAGACGTGTATTTGTCATCTTCGGCGCTATGGGAGTGATCGGTTATGTAGGACATCTTGCATACACAGTATTTAGTAATTCGCTACTGTTTCCGATCGCGCTTTCTTTTGTTGGTGTTTTCATAATTTTTGCTGGGATACAATACCAAAAAAATTACACAAATTGGGAAAAGTGGTTACATCGTATCCTTCCTGAATCTTTGCTACAAATTTTGCCAAAGGATATTTGAGTCTGAGAGCGTGTTTAAGAAGTCTCTTATTTAGCGTAAATTTCTGCTTTTACCCCCCTTAATCCCCCCTTGCAAAGGGGGGGAACTCAGATTCTCCCCCTTGTAAAGAGGGAGTTAGAGGGGGTAAAAACTTCTCAAACACGCTCTAAGAATGAAGAGATTATCAGTCAATATATTTTGACTTTTGCTAAAGTTCTATTTTGATGTGAAAAATTTGTGAGCTATTTAGAAGCATTTTCGCCAGACTATGCGATCGCACGGGAGCGCTTTCGAGCAAAGTCTTTGGCTTGTGGTTACGATTGCATAGCCTATCCAATTGATCGAGTGAGTCCAAATGGTGAAGAACTAACAATTGATGTGGCGATCGCAGGCGCACCTAACCCCAAAAGAACCGTAGTAATTTCCAGTGGGTTCCATGGTGTAGAAGGCTTCTGAGGCTCAGCAATCCAACTAGCTTTGTTAGAACAGCAGCAAATAATTACTTCGCGATCGCCTGATACGAGAGTAGTACTCATTCATGCCCTAAATCCCTATGGCTTTGCAATGTCAGTTCGACGAAAGCGAAAAATGGTAAGAATCGCTTAGCGATTCTTACCATTTTTCGCCATTTGCGGCGTGCTTTGCACGCCGCAAATGGCTATATCGAACTCACGTTAAATTTAATGCGTTCCTAAATCCAACATCACCACCATCAAAGTTTGACCCCTATATATTGCAAGCTATTTGGCTAATCTTGAAGTATGGTATGACTAGTTTAAGGAACACTCTTCCCGTAGGACAATATGATTATCCAAAAGGGCTTTTCTTTGGTGGTAATGCTCCATCGAAAACTCAAGAGGTTCTTGCTGAAAATTTATCTCAATGGATCGGTAATACTTCAGAAGTATTGCATCTTGATTTCCACACAGGCCTAGGAAAATGGGGAACTTACCTGAGTAATTTCTCTCTCAATTCCATCATATTCAATTAAAACTTTATTGTCCTTGATACTCACATAAATCAAATTACCACGCACACGCCGATCCCGATTTAGTAACTAGATTTACGATAACAAGTTTTAACGGGATTTTAGCGATCGCTAGTTTACCAATAGGTTCAATAAATATAATCGCTTTCTCTAAATCATTAACTTGAGACTGGCCGCGAAACTGTTTGATTTAGATGGCGATTTGTTTATTTCCTTGCCGAATGCCAATAAAACCACTTGCACCAAGATCAACAAACAAAAAGCGATCGCCAAATTCGATACAGATCGCGATCGCCTGTTGATAGTTTTGCCGCGCTTCTGCATATTCTCGTATAAACATGCATGAAAATTGCCTATGATAAGTTTAGATAGTCTCTAACTTGGTATAAAAAATCCTTTGCGTTTTGTAGGGTGATCTTTACTTGTTCTGTAGTTAGTTCTACTTCCTCGCCATAATCAGCTAGTTGTCTCAAATCGTAGGTATCACCTAAGATAACAGAAAGCTCATTAGAGAGTTTGCTTGTTTTGATAAAGTGCAATCTAAATAGTTTGATGAGTCCTTTGTGGGTGCTGGCGTTAATGTTTTCAGAGATTAGAATGGCTTGAGTTGCGAAGTACATTGAATAGTAAGCCCGTGAAATTGAGGCTCGATAACGGTTACTTTCCAAGAGTTGCTGTTTCTAGTTCTTCTTGAGATAGATTTATGTAGAATTGGATTTGGCTCATAGAGCGATTCCTTCTCTACGGATATTGTTTAAAAGTGGGGTAGATTTGTTTTTGAAGTCTTCTTCTGAGATGGGAATTACGGATAAGAGTTCGTC
The DNA here is from genome assembly GCF_034931345.1 of Pseudanabaena sp. CCNP1317. Classification (NCBI taxonomy): domain Bacteria; kingdom Bacillati; phylum Cyanobacteriota; class Cyanophyceae; order Pseudanabaenales; family Pseudanabaenaceae; genus Pseudanabaena; species Pseudanabaena sp. CCNP1317. Next base: position 31,251 of record NZ_JAYGIF010000022.1, read on the forward strand.
GTATTGAAGGCTAAGTCTAGATTTGATTGCGCCCATGTGAAAAATCTCAGTGGGAGGGGAGATGGGAGATTTGAGGATAACGGCAACATCAATGTCTGAGTCGGTTGTAGCTTGATTGCGTGCCTGTGAACCGTACAAAACCAGTTGCAAGAATTTACTGCCATACAGGTGTTGCAGTTCTTCTCGAAATTCTGTTAATAGGCTATTTAACTTTGGTGCTAATGTTGATTGATTCATATTTTTCCCTTAAGAGATTATCCGCGATCGCAATGTTCATTGTCGTAACCTATTTCGCTCCAGTAGCAAAGGCAAATACGGCTCTAAGTGAATTTTGGTTTAGGGTAGGATAGTTTTCAAATATTTGTTGTTCTGTCCAACCTGCGGACAATAAGCCCAATATAAATTCGACGGAAAGCCTTGTGCCTTTGATGACTGGCTTGCCGAATAATATATCGGGATCGGAGTGGATATAGGTTTCCCAGTTCATGTAATCACTTCTCTAAGTGCTAATTTGATTTTAACAATTTTAAGATCTCTTCAACAAAAGTAATCTGTGAAGGCAAAGATCCCCGACTTTTTTTGTGACTAGTGCAGATGGTCTATGACAGCAAAGAAAAAGTCGGGGATCTGAATCTCGGCTTTTAAAGTTTTTTATTCCTGACTACTGAATGCTTAGCCTGAATTATGCATGACAAGGGGAACGAGAACAAGAAAAAGAGCCTAAAAGCTATTAGAATTAGGCTCTTCAGAATAATAATAGATGTATTTTCTCATGACAGAGTGTAATCAAGAAGCAAAGA
>NZ_JAYGIF010000023.1:0-31081 GCF_034931345.1 Pseudanabaena sp. CCNP1317
CTCCGAGAACCACTGAGCAGCTTTATGATGCTATCACTCTCGCTTTCAATTCTGTTTCCGATTCTGACTTCTTTGGCTGGTTTTACGAATGTGACGCTCGTACCACGCTCATTTGAAAACCGCTATAACAGCAACCCAGACGGAGCGATCGCAGGAGTCCACACTAATTTGGGATCGACCATATCAGGACGAGATGTTTCATCAGAAATCTTACCACCAATGTATTCTTGACTAAAGCTCACCACTGGCCAGCCATAGTTTTTACCTGCCTCGATGAGGTTTAATTCATCACCACCCCTTGCACCATGCTCCGTTGACCAGACTTGCTTGGATAGAGGATCAGCAAATAAGCCTTGAATGTTGCGATGTCCATAGCTCCAAATTGCAGGATTAGCATTAGTGGTTTTCACAAAGGGATTATCTGGTGGAATGGAGCCATCATCCTTGAGCCGTAAAACTTTGCCAAGGTGACTATCTAATTTTTGGGCTTGTTTCCGAATCAATTCACCATTCAGTTGTAAAGGTGGATTGCCCCCATCACCGATCGCGATCAGCATAGTTTCATCGGGTAGCCAAACGATGCGCGAACCAAAATGCTGATTTCCCGATTTTGACGGCTTGACCTCAAAAATTACTTGTGGTTCAACGAGCGCTTTGCCATCAAATTTTGCTCTCAAAATACTGGTGCGATTAGATTGGAAGTCTCCAGAGGAATAGGTAAGGTAAACCAATTTATTTTCGGCAAAGCGTGGATGTAGTGAGATATCCATCAAGCCTGCTTGTCCAGATACAAATAGATTAGGGATTTCGGCGATCGCAACTTGCTGTAGTGATCCATTTCGCAGGATTTGGACGCGACCAACTCGCTCAGTAATCAGCATTGCGCCATCGGGTAACCAAGCCATTCCCCAAGGTCTTTCTAAATTTTGGACTACCGTAACTTTTTTGAAACCCGTAGGAGTAGGCTTTTTACTCGTCGCGGTATTTGTGGCGATCGCGGATGTTGTCGGTTGAACAACTGTTAATGGTGTTGATGTTGGTGTTGGTGATGGATTGAAGTTAAGCTCTGGAATAGCACAACCTCCTATGGTTAGGGCGATCGCACTGGTCACAAAGCTAAACGGATAGCGTAAAGTCTTCATCATTTCTGGTTGGTAATTCATAGACCTTCTACATCAGGAGCAGCAGCAATTTTATAAACTAGGTTAACTTTGGATTGAGAATAGGGTGAAAGATGCAAGTCCCAAGTACAAAAGCCATTGGCATCAGGTTGAAGGCGATCGCTCGTTTCATCCTGAACCACCTCAATTTTAACTTTTTCTAATTCTGAAATAGGAATCCGTTCAATCATCGTGATTTTTCTAACGTCGTCACCAATATTCGAGAGAAAGATGCTGACGGTATTAGTAATCGTATTCCATTGGGTGAGATGATTTTTCTCGCGCTTTTGTGATTGAATGCGCTGAACACGCATATTTGCATCAGTTCCCCAACCAAGGGCAAATTTTTCTTGGGGTGCAATGAAAGATATGGTCGTCCTGCCTACATATTCTGTAGCCCGCACCAGATCAACGGGACCAGCCAGAATTGGTAAAGTTGCATTATTCGTTTGTTCACTTTTGAGAACGACTTGTAAAGCTATTTCTGGCATCAGGACATGCTCAATTTTGGCTAAAGATTGAAACTGAAATAGTGGCACACGATAAGGATTGCCATCAGGGGGAATATGTGCTTTTTGAGGAGCGCGAATTGTTCGCACTTCACCACCATCATCCACCGATGGTAAATCGATCGCATCTGGTCTTGTTCCTGCACCTAGCCTCGTGGTTTTCACCGTTTGATCGCGCATTTCTACAGCAATCTTTTTCGCTTTCTCGCGAATATTCAGCCAATCATCGGTGAGTAAAGGTGGCTCAGTGCCAAGGGAAGCACGGGCTGTGGAGAAAACTAAATCGACATTTAGCCAGTCTTCGCCTGTGTTTTGCCAAACGCAACCATCGGTACGGAAAGTTAGTTGGGAATTCTCTCCCATTTGTAATTGCGCTTGATGATAGGGTCGCCAGAAGGCATTGGGAACCACATAATCAAAGGCTAGTTCGTAATCGCCTGTTTCCGCGATCGCTAAATCCGCTTCGATATGAGCAGTAAAAATCTGATCTGGTCTAGTTTCGGCTTGGATACGGCTTACGAGTCGCTCGATTGCTGACTTTAACTTTGCCTGTGCATGGTAAGTATGGAGGATTTCGCTACGAGATTCCCGCATTTTTTGAAATAGTGGCTGTAATTGCGATCGCCATGCCATCGGATCAACCTGTCCCCAAGCCGCATCAATGGGCAATTCTTGCAGAGCCTTACCCAAAATTAGACCAATTTGTTGGAACTGTTCTTCGAGTTGTTGGCGATCTTCAGTGAGGACATTGTATTGCTCAAATTGCGATCGCCATTCGGTCTTTAACTCCTCGATCAAACCTGAGCGATCGGACTCCTTAATTAACATGCGTCGGCGCACACGCACATCATTGACTCTTGCACCAGATAAGCGATCGCTAAATTCCGCCCGCAGCGACTTATCGGAAAGAATTGGAGCGACCCGATCAATCTGCACTCGCCATAGTCCTGCGGCTAGATTTACCTTGGCTATACGTTGGACTTGAGCGCGATCTTCGAGCAGAGTCACGGTAGTCACAGGAGCATTTAGATCTAGGGTCTGAATTTCGGTTGATATCATGGGCTATTCCTCTCTCCGATTACCATTAACTAGCTCATTGTCCACAAAGGTTTTGATCGTATAGTCGGCGGTTAATTCTGTTTCACCACCTGCGGGAACGTTGATTTGCCAACGATAGCCGCCCTTGATCACCGCATTACGTTCTTGCTGTTCATACTTTTCCCATGCTGGCGAAACCTGTGTAACGGTCACATCGACTTTTACATCGGCTTGGGGTACAGGGACACGTTCGCGCACTTCGATACGAGCATTTCGTCCTAGTCGATTGGCGATCGCAATATGAATACTGTGACGCAGTTCGTTAAAGGCAACCAAACTCATACCCGATCGCACTTCTTTAAAGGAGGTATTTCGCGCCACTTTGATCGATTGCTCTACGCCTAAACCTAGTTCCATTTGTCCCTTGGGTGGCACGGTATTAATGCGCGTTGAGAGAATATATTCTCCATCCACATAGACATCGGTAGAGCCTGATAGTAATGGCGATCGCAGTGGGTTGCGAAGTTGCGCGATCCGAAAAACATTAGTGTCTTCACGGGGAACAACGACATAACGCATATCTATCTCAGCATTCTCTTCGAGCAGAGCCACGGAATGAAACTGCCTATCCGACGGAATATCAATGCGTCCAGATCCAAGATAGGCAAAGTCAAAAGCACCTGCCATCTCACGCACATTCGTTCCACCCGCAGGTAAGGGAATATTAGAACAAGCAGCTAGCTGTAAGGCTTTTCGCAAAACCATCGTCAGATCAAAGTTAATCGTTATCTGCGATCGCTTCAGGGACTCCAAATAGAGGGTCTGCACATCGGGCAAACTGAGTTTGCCACGCTGAGAGGTATTACTAGGATCAGCCAATCGCATCAGTCCATAGTTCGTAATCTCTTGAACAGGATCAAAAGCATCTTCTTGCATTACAGCCGATATCGATGATCGCTCAAGATTCATAGATCTTTTGGGCGGAGCCATAGCCTTCCGCATGACTTGCGCTTCCATTCTTTCGGGAGCAGCAGATGGCATACTCCTACTCATATTAGATTGCAACATGGATCTAAGTTCAGACACTTCTGCTTCAACTTCTGATGACACAGTACCAAAATATTCGTTCTGCTCGTCATATAAGCTGGCTTCACTGGCTAACTCAACCGAGTTGACTCCACGACCCAGCAGGTTTTGGCTAAGATCGTCAAAGGAGTCTATTTTCAAATTTTCAATCTTCTGGTTCAGAATCGATTGGGTTACTGATGATAATGGCGATAAATTTGGAATTTGAAAACTTTGCGAAACCGAGGTAGTACTAATTACGCTATAGGCGATCTGTCTCTGAAGATCATAATCTTCAAACAGAATTTCTGCTCCTTGGGGTGGGTTGCGCCAAGCTTTTTTAGATGCGAAAGCCTGCGATCGCCCTAATCGTAAAGAAGGTAACTCTGGCAGCTCACACCAACCCATCGGCGTAGCCGTCGAAAGCTCAATCTGTACACCCGACCAGTCCTCACCAGTACGCTGACAAATCAATGCTCTCAAGGCGATCGCGGCGGTATTATTTGCACTATTGAGCCGACAGACATAGGTGGGTATCCATTTTGCCCCCTGTACAAAATATTCCACAATCAGTTGCAGATGATCAGGTGGTAAGGATGCTGCTTGGCGATCGCGAATTTGCAAACGTGCCACGATTGTTTTACGCAATTCATTTTCTTTGGCAACATTGGCATTAGAAGCAAGGTTTTGTTGTTGCTGGAGATCGGCTAATTGTTCGGTCGCCTTTCGCAGTTGACTTTCAAGTTCTCGCTTTTCTTTAAGGCGTAATTGTTTCTGCTCATCCTTGAAATTGGCTAGGGCTATTCTTGCACCTGTTGGTGAGGTTGGTGGTGCTTTGCCTTGTTCACCAATCGGACGATCGGGGACATGCAACACATTTAAAGCGGCTATTTCTAGGGCAATTACATTCCCCAAATCACTAAGGCGATCGACTTCAGCTTTGGCGGACTGAATGGATGCTTCTAAATCCGATATGGGAACTTCCACAGGTGGCGGGACATGTAATCCAACCCGCACATCTGTAACCATGATGTTGCTGTCCGTCTCTGTGCCGTTGTCTACTCGTACCCTGACACTTCCATCATCTAGAGCCAGTGGTAGTCCAGCGATTTCCACTTCAATATTTTCATCGTTTTCATTTTGCCATGCGATCGCTGATAGACTTGCTAACCGCTTCACGGTGGAGCCTTCGGCGTAAACTTTAACTTTATCGATTTTGGAGGCAAGCTGTGCGATCGACATAAATTTATGCGTTATCCAAATCTTGTCTTGGTTTTATTAAATTCATTATATACTCCTAAAAATCAAAGTCTGTGAATGTATAGATAGCCTAGTATTTGCAGATTAAGGTTGTGATGGGTTTAGGTTAAGATCCCATTTAAGAATTACACAACCCTTAAAATCTCGTTTAAAGTTCTAGGTGTCTAGCCCCCTAAATCCCCCAATTCTGGGGGACTTAAAAATATGGTTCTCCCCAGAATTGGGGGGCTAGGGGGGGCAAAAAGCACAGAGGAAGTGGGATTTATAGGAATCGTAGGGGCATAGCATTCACGCTGAAATTTATGCATTTACAGATAGCCTTAATTTGGGAATGCTTTGCCCTAAACCTCGCAACGCAGGGACAATTTATCTGTGAAGGCATAGGATTTATAGGAATTGTAGGGGCATAGCATTCCCGCAGAAATTTATCCATTTACAGATACCCTTAATCTGGGAATGCTTTGCCCTAAATCTTGCAACGCAGGGACAATTTATCTGTGAGAGCATAGAGGGCAAAGCATTTGCAGATCGATATTGTTGCGGGGTTTAAAAATTGTGGCGCAAATGCTATGCCCCTACGGGATTCTCACTCAATTTTGCTAATTCCTTCTTCGCAAATTCCTTTAATTTTGCATCAGAATCGTTGTTAGCGATCGTCTTCAATAATTCCAATGTTTGAGGTTTGTCGCTGTAATGTTTGAGGATTGCTTCTAGTGCAATTTGGCGGGGATTATTTTCAAAATCAAACTGACGTTTAAAGGGATTATACATAGCGTGATCACACAAAAGATCAAACGTTTGAGGATCCTCTTTCCAGCCTTTAGCAATCCCTTGTACCGCAGCCCATTGCACATCCCAACTCTGATCGTTAAGAGCGCGGTCTTTTAGCCAAAGAAGAGTATCAGTTTCATCTTTCCAGCCTTTAGCAATCGCTTGTACCGCCTCCTTTCGCACATATGCGTTCTGATCTTTAAGAGCGCAGTTTTTTAGCCAAGGAAGGGTATCAGTTTCATCTTTCCAGCCTCTAGCAATAGCTTTTACCCCTGACCTTCGCACTAAACTATTTTGATCGTTAAGAGCGCGATCTTTTAGCCAAGGAAGGGTATCAGTTTCATCTTTCCAGCCTATAGAGATCGCTTGTACCGCCGCTATTGGTATATAGGAATATGAATCGCACTCTAAACATTTCTTCAGCCAAGGTAACATGTTATAGCTATCTTGCCAAATACTTGCAGTGATATTTATGAGTGTAGCCGCCAATTCAGGATTGAACTTATAAGGAGTTTCTCTCTCGGCTTCATATTGTAATGTTTTTAGCAGCTTGCTTGATGTAGGAGCAATCAAACTTCTGTTTCTCACCTCAACAAAACAATCTACTGCTACTAATAGATTGGATACTCCTTCTTTTTTTAGTCTGCCAATCTCATCTAGATATGCATTTTTATCAACTTTCTGCTCCAAAAGAAAATCAATAATATCGGCAACAAATCTAGGCTCAATCATCCCCGAAATTAACCGCAAAACCTCATGCCAAGACTCATCCTGCCAATGCTGACCAAACACATCATTGATTAACTGCTCAATCGTCAGCGTTTGCGACTCCTTAAACTGCCAGACAAACTCCCACGCACAAAAATACTCCAAAAAAGTCCGATGCACAAAACCATAGGAATCCCCACCCAGATCGCAGAGAATGAAATTGCGCGTGCGAAGTTGACCGATCATGATACGGGCGATTTCCCTTGGCTTCTCCACCTCAATCGTCCTCAGGTAATCCGTCAAAATGCTCTCCAACTGCGCCGCACTAATCAAATTCCCCGCCAAACCCTTCGCGCTCGACTGCATATAATAAGCAACCTTCCGCAACATCGCCTGCTTATCTCGATAGTCAATCGTTTTCGGGTCAATTCGCCGATCCTCCACTAGCGCCCGTTCCACATCCCATTGATGCAACAACACCCTCGAAGCTTGGTTATACAGTTCAGGACGATCCCTAGGTAACTCCTGATTACGATTGAGAATCGCCATCATCGTCAACAACAAAGGATTACCCGCCAACTCCTTAATCGATCGCGAGGGTGCGACCTTTATCTGATACCTTCTCAAATTAGCAAAATTCTTACCCAGTATACCTTTTATCGAATTCGATCAAGGATTATAATCTGAATTAACGAAGCTTAGAACGCTTACGCAGTAACGGGTTATCAGATGGAGGTCGCACCCGATCGCGACTCCCTGATCGCCTTCTGCAACCGCTCCCGCTTGCGATCCTTATCCGCACCCTCCGCAAAATTCAGATCATGCCAACGCACCACAAACTCTTGCATTTGCTCATCATTCAACTCTTGCAGCATAAAGTGCTGAAACCCCGCATCCCTTAACCTTTGAGCCTTATAGCCCAACCACCGCGAAGTCGCAACTGATCTCACCGCAGGATACTCATTCGTAAAGCGATGGATATCCGTCACCACCTCATCACGCAATGCAGGATCGAACACCTCATCAATCCCATCAAATAGGGCAATAACGTCTCCATTCTTCAGCTTTTCATGCAACTCCTGCTGATTCAGCCGACAGGTAATATTCCCACCATGAATAAACGAAACAATATCCTTACATTTCCCAGCTTGTTTATCACGGGCATAGGTACGCAACTCCAACAAAAGCGGTAACGGATGCAAAGGCAAATCTCGTACAGGTCGCTCCGCCCAAATCAGCGCCAGATATTGCAACAATGTCGATTTCCCTGATCCAGGATCGCCCAAGATCACCGCATATTTAGCAATCCCATCTTTTGCCGACTCATTCGGATTACCCAATACCTCAAACACCCCGCGAATCGGCTGCTCTACATAGCGCTTGCGATGATTCTCTAATTCCGCTTCGGCAAGTTCCAACACATCCAACTGTCCGCTTTCTTGCAACAGCCGCGATCGCTCCTTCGGCAACTCATACACCTGCGGAATAAACTCCTGACATTCCCGCAAATTCTGCGGAATAAAGATCTTCCACAATTTCAACTCGTTGTAATAAACTCCAGTCGTATCGAGAGATTCCAGCTTCAAGTTGCCATACTGCTCCCGCAACCCTTCCGCATACTTCTCTAAATCAAACGCTGGCGCAATTCCTGCTAATTCCTGTGTAGCATCGGCGATTTTGTCCAAAGTCTGCACCTCAAAAATCGGACGCAACTTATCCGAATTCTGGACAAGTTTCTTGACCGATTTGATGTAGGACTTACACACAAAATCCCAATCCATATCTTCAGGCAAAAGTGGTGAATTCAAAGCCGCCCAAGTCCGCACCAACAGCGCCGTATCGATCGCCTTACATTCCACATTAAACGCCATCCCCAAAGTTGATGCGACTTCTTCGCGATCAATAAACTTTTTCAGAGCAGGAATGTAATACTTTTTGAGCAATGTCTCCTGATAGCCAGCTTCAAGCAGTTCATCCTGAATCAGTTCTAAAAACACCTTCAGCGCTTTGCCATAGGCTTCTTTCTGCACATCCTTTTCAGGCAAGTGAATCACCTTTTTCAAGCAATCCTTAAAAAAGTCCTTGCCATAATCCTTTGCCGCATCCTGAGCCAAACTTTCTAAAATGGGATAAACGACTACACCAGCCGCCTGTGTCACACCCCAAACTACCAACCAATCAATCATCGCCTCAAACTCCAAGGATATGACTCAGGGATCTCATCAGCTAAGGGACTTGACGAGAAAAAATATACCACCGAGTTTGTATGGCTTCGACTTCGCTCAGCCAACGTTGGCTGAGCGAAGTCGAAGCCGTAGGTACTTTAATTAATCGCAAGTCCCTAAAGCAAGTTTTTAGCTCCTGCTTTATGTGATTATTGTATCAAATTAGCTAAAGTTTAACTGAAATCTATTAACAAAATAGTATTTGATACCAAAACACAAAATGGCTACGCCATTTTGTGTTTTTAAAACCCTTGCTCGATTTGGTTTTCAATTAACGAAAGTGTGGCAATACTTTCGTTAATTGGTATGACTTAAAGACAATCAAATCAAAAAAAGACAGCGCAATGCGCCGTCTTTTTTTGATTTGTAAAGCGTTGTAATTAGCGATCGCCACGGATTAACAACAACTGCACCAGTTGCAGCGCCGCATAGATCGCCGTAGCCACATATGTCCAAGCTGCGGCATTAAGCACCTTACGAGCGCCACGATTTTCTTCGCCTTGGAGAATACCTAACTCATCAATTAATCGCAAAGCGCGGCTAGAAGCATCAAACTCCACAGGTAAAGTCACAATGTGAAATAGGATCGCACTAGCAAACAAAGCAATACCAATATTGATGAAAACTACACTCAAACTGCCAAGGGATGTCAAGAACAGCCCAGCCATCACCATTATGGGGCCAAAGTTTGCGCCAATATTTGCTACTGGGACTAGCGAGGCTCGAATATTCATAAATTGATAGCCGCGCACATCCTGCAAAACGTGACCGCATTCATGGGCAGCGATCGCTGCCGCCGCTAGTGATGAAGATGCATACACTGATTCTGATAGGCGCACAGCTTTGGCAGAAGGATCATAATGATCGGTCAGTTCTCCTGCTACTTGCTCTACGGTTACATCATGAATACCCATGCGTTGCAAGATTGTTTTAGCAACTTGTTCGCCTGTCATTCCCAGACTTGAGCGTATATCTGCATATTTTTCGTAAGTCGCTTTGACCCGTTGCTGCGCCCAAAACATCAAGATCATCCCTGGGATCAGGATTAAATAGGATGGGTGAAAAAACATTGACTTTTCTCCTTCTGACATTTCTATGTATGATTATGCCCTTGTTGCTATGGTCTCTGGCGGTAGGGAAAACACTACTCTCATAGCTAGAAAAATCTACTAGAAACATCTATAAAATTAGACAGAGAAGCTAGCCTAAAACATCTCGATCTGAAATAAAAGTTAATTCGGATGTTTTTAAGATTAAAAAATTTAATCCAGTCTTTTTAGAATAACTATTTGGTAAATAAAAAATAAACAAGAAGGTAATGAAATAATAATAATAAAATGTATAACTCTATTTCTTTGACAATCTTGCGAAAAAGTATTTGCTGAGAGTTAGACAATAAGTATAATTACTCAAGAACAAGAATCGCAATGTTAAGTATAAAGAAAAGTTTAAGCGATCCCAGATTTGACAAAATTTCTAGCACAATAGGATTATTCAAACGGAGCTAGCTTATATATAAGCTCTGAATTTAAATACCAAATTAATAAAACACAAAAAAATAAGTGGTCTAAACTAGGGCAATTGGTAATTTTTACCTAGCCAAGTTGGGTCACTTATTTTTTTTGGTTGACAGGTTTTTCGATGTTAATTTTTTTAGGGGATCGCTGCAATACCTATCAAAAGGGAACAAGCGAAATTTATATTTCATTTTTCGATGGCAAATCCTTAACTAGCCACAATTTAGCAACTAAGTATTTAGACTCAAATAAAATTCTTGCAACGGATTATAAAGAAAACGTTAAGCGATCCCAGTTTTGGATGTCTATCTTAGAGAATATGATCATTCAAACGGAATCGGCTTATTTAAAGATTCTGAATTTCAATACCAATTTAACAACAATTTATGTAAATAAATGGTTTGCTATGACTAAGTAAATTTACTTAATCGCAGCAAACCATTTATGCTATTAAAGGCTTTTGTTGGTGGTATTTTCAAAAAGATTTTGTTAACTAATCTTCAATCAATTTTCGTTTAATTATCTGCTTCAAGTCTTTTAAACTGGGTAAACAGGTGTAGACACTTCGTGGAAAGATTTAATATCCGTAGCGTTATCGAAGGTTATACCCAAGGCTACTTTTTGATGTCAGAGGGTGATGGAGAGCCGATTGAGTGGTATTACACTAACAGCCGCACCTTGATCCCACTTGATCAGCACTTTCGATATCCTAAATCTTTGCAGCGAGTTATCAACCAAAATCGCTTTGAAGTTAAGATCGATACCGCCTTTGAGCAAGTGGTAGAAGGATGTGCCGATCGCGAAACCACATGGATCTCTAAAGAACTGCGATCACTTTATAGCAATTTACACAAAGCAGGATGGGCGCATAGTTTTGAGACATGGCAAGGGGAGCAATTGGCAGGAGGGATTTTGGGGATTGCCATACGCGGCGTATTTATTGGCGAGTCGATGTTTTTTAAAATTCCCGAAGGCTCGAAGGTAGCGATGGTGAAGTTAGTAGAGCATTTGCGATCGCATGGGTATAGTTTATTTGATGCTCAATTAATGAATCCACATCTGGAGAGGTTTGGAGCCTTTGAGATTGATGATGACAGTTACCAAGCTTTGCTAAAGCAAGCTTTAACCAAATCTTGCAACTTCACACCAATTTCTGTAACCAAACCTTAAATAGGCAAAGGATTGCCGCGCAGAGCGCGGCAATCCTTTGCCTCTAAAATCATTATTACGATGGCAAACATGAGGTGAAAAAGAGTTGTGACAGAACTACATCAAGTTGGGGAAATTATCCAATCTCGCTACCGTATTGCTAGCATTCTGGGACAAGGTGGTATTGGCATCACCTATGCTGCTTTTGATGCCCAAACAGGCGATCGCGTGGCATTAAAAGCCCTATCATTTCGACGCATGAATGAGTGGAAAGTACTGGAATTATTTGAGCGGGAAGCAAAGGTACTTTCTCAACTCGATCATCCTGCCATTCCCCGTTATCTAGACTATTTTCAGATTGATACTAATCGCGATCGCGATTTTTACATCGTGCAGCAACTGGTAGAGGGAAAATCTCTCGCACAGGCGATCGCTGACGGCTGGCATAGCAGCGAGGAAGATATTAAACAGATTGCTGAGCAAGTGCTAGAGGTGTTGAGCTATCTACATCAACTCAAACCGCCCGTCATCCATCGTGATATCAAACCTCAAAATATAATTCTTCAACCCAATCGTAAAATTGCTTTGGTAGATTTTGGTGCAGTTCAGGACACTTATCGCAGTACACAGGTGGGGGGCAGTACAGTTGTTGGCACTTACGGATATATGCCACCCGAACAATTTCGGGGTAAGGCTGTTCCTGCGACCGACCTATATGCGCTTGGTGCAACGATTTTATTTTTATTGACGGGGCGATCGCCTGCGGATTTACCTGAAATCAAGTTCAAGATCAGTTTTCGTGACTCCGTTAGCATTTCATCGCATTTTGCTGATTGGCTGGAAAAAATGATTGAACCTGCGATCGAAGATCGATTCAGTAGCGCCCAGCAAGCCCTTCAAGCTTTGCGAACTCCCACCTTGCCATCACTGGAAAGTCGGATCAGCGATCTAGAAATCAGTCGTTTACTTAACCGCAACAGCGATCGCCCCGTTACAAAATATCAATATCCCCAGCCCCTTGGTAGTCGCATTGAATTAAAAAAGACTGATAGTGGTTTAAAAGTTGAGATTCCACCTACGGGGCTGCGTGGTGATGGCGCAAGCATCCTATCATTTGCAATTTTTTGGAATGGTTTTTTGATTGTCTGGACATCAATGGCTCTGAGGGCAGGACTTTTTGCTCTTTTCTCAATTCCCTTTTGGATTATCGGTATTGGCATGGCGTATGCGGGTTTATCGATTGTCTTTGGCAAGGTTTGTTTAGTAATTAGCGATCGCACTTTCAGTATTGATTGGGACGTTTTAGGAATCAAGCGCCATGCCCAAGGCAAAACCCAAGATTTGCGACAAGTTGAACTCAAGAGTTCTTACGAAGTTAATAACCAGCCCGTAATGGAGTTACGTTTAAATCAAGGCATTTATGTCCATAAGTTTGGGTTAGGGTTAAGCCGTCCTGAGAAGGAATGGTTAATGCAAGAAATTAATGACTTTTTAGAAACATGGCGATCGCGCCATTAATCATTACCGCAATTGCTGATCAAACGAGCCAAAATATAAATCCTGAAAGCGCTGCAAAGCAGCGCTTTCAGGATTTATATTTGTTTGGTTTTGAGCGCAAAGCGCTGTAAATCAATCGTCAACAAAATTTATCAGCTTGTCTTGATTTTTATTAACGTGAGTTCGATATAGCCATTTGCGTCGTGCTTCGCACGACGCAAATGGCGAAAAATGGTAAGAATCGCTAAGCGATTCTTACCATTTTTCACAGTCGTCGAACTGACGTTTTATTAACAAAACTAGAACTATAGCTATAGCCACCTCTATCAGGACAAATCAAAACCCAAATAGTGTGAGGCGGCGCGAAGCGCCGCCTCACACTATTTGGGTTTTATGTCCTAACAAGAATGGCGACAGCTATAGTTGTTGGCTTTTCTATTTCTGGTAAAGGATTTTCAGAAAACTTGTGGGAAAAGCATCTACAAGCTTCCCATTTTCCTTGTACTGCCACAGACAACAAATTACAATATCCACCGTTTCTACCTGTTGCATCATAATTTTTACAAAATCGACAGTTCATAATAGTTTCATGCACCCAGATTACCACTATCTACTTTCTCTGTTATTGGGATATTCTCTTGTGATAAATCAAGGTGTTTATGGTGATTGTGATCACTAGACAGCATTTATAGCAACCCTAAAGAGTGATGGCGGCGCGAAGCGCCGCCATCACTCTTTAGGGTTTTGATTTTCTAAGCGAAACTTGTATTGCTATATTACTGATCAATACTAAATACTCGTAAAACGAATATGTCAGATTCTCCAAGTAAACCACTCACAACTTTTGAACGTTATACGATTTTTGTCGATCGCATAATTATTAATATCGAAAATGGCAAGTTGCTATCAAAGGAACATGTCTATCGCATTCTCAGTGAGAGTTTAGAGTCGGGAACAGGGGAAATATTTGAACGGGCTTTAGAAGAACAATCTAACTTACTTCAAGCAAACTTTGCTGCTCAAACTGATGAAGTAAAACAGGCAAAAGCAAATCAGAAACTACGTGCCATGAAAATTCTCCATGATGCATGGGAACAGTGGCAACAAAATTATCAACTTCAGGATACCTGTGCTAGAGGCTTACAAACTATTCTCAGTGCTGAACCTCAAGAGCGTCTAGCTACATTAATTCAAGTTCTTGACCCAAATCATACGCCTGTTTTTGAACGTCAACATATTCAGCTTCTTACACAATTACTGCAAAAATCTGCCGACACTCTTCCCGATGATTCGGAAGCATTTACATTACGTCAGTTTGCGATCGGGCTGACTAGTGGATTAGCAGATTTTGATTTATTGGAAGGTTCGCTAGTTAGTTGGCTATACGAACCACAAAGACAGGTGGGATTTGAACGCTCTAAGATCAGTGGACCTTGGCATAGTTGGGCGCAACAAATTACTAGTCCTTTACCCCGTGATCTGTTTGCAGGACAGGCAAGTAATCAATCAGCAGCAGCGATCGCACAGGCTCAGAGAAGCATTGATATTAGTACTTGGGTAGAACTATCAATTCTACTAAGATATTTGCAAAATGGCTTAGTGCGCTGGTTCGATCAGCAACCCTATGATGCCAAAGCAGGGATGCATATGACGGGTGTTACTTTTATTGCTTTCGCGATGATTTGGGGTGAACTTAGCACGGGCTTCCAAAACTCACAACAACTATCGGCAAGCGATCGCCAATCTCTATCGAAGATCTGCTTCCGCATCAGCTTACAGACCTTGCGAACCTTTGCCCAACGCGAAAACTTTCCGCTTTATGGTGGTGTCTTTGCCTCTTTTTCGGGTGAAAGTTTCCGCGAAACCATTAACTATCTCGATCAACCTCTCAAAGAAGCAGAGAATACACAGGAGAAGGCAAGAATTCTCACGGTTTTGGGATATTCAAAAGCTTGGATGGGGCATCATAGAGACGCGATCGCTCTCCATCAAGAAGCAGTGAACCTTGCCCGTGAAGTTGGCGATCAACGTTGCGAAATCGCGAATCTCAATCACCTCAGTCGGATTAGTCTTATTCAAAAGGATTTCAGCACTAGTGAGTCCCAAGCTCAGCGAGCTGTGATTCTAGCAAGACAAAATGGCGATCGCCAAGGTGAGGCAAATGCTTTGGCTAATTTGGGCTATAGCGAAGTGATGATTGCAAGGCAACAGGAATTAATTACGCCTGAAGAACTGGAGACTCCAATCAATCATTTGGAACGCGGACAAAAGCTGTCAGAGAAATTGAATGATCTCCAAAATCAAGCGCTTTGTTGGGTGGGATTGGGGACTGCTTATATTGCGATCGAGCAGCCCAGTCAAGCGCAGATCGCTTTAGAGAAGGGTTTAGCCTTAACTCAACAAATCGGCGATCGCGATTTACAAGCACTCAGTCATGCCTATCTTGGTGAAGCTCTCTATCAACTTAATCTATTAGAATTGGCGGTCTATCACGCTTGCTTGGGAATGTATCTACTAGAGCAACGTGGCAGTAAAGCATGGCAACAGTCAGCAGCTTTGGTGGTGATCTTACAAGGAAAGATAGGCGCTGAGAGTTTCTCGAATCTATTGCAACAGCAGCGATCGCATTTGATCGCTCTAATTGGAGTGGATGGGTTTGACCATTTACCAAACTTGATTGAACGCTATCGACAATGAGCGTTTTAGTGTCATAGAGCGCTTTGCGCTCAAACCCAAACCAATAAATCATTGAAAGCGTTGCTTTGCCGCGCTTTCAATGATTTATTGACTCCATTCTCAACAGGTTTGCACACTTTTATAAAACATAATTCCTTGTAATCTTTATTAGGCAAGGACTACAGCTATCAAAATTCATCGAACTGACGTTAATTTAGTAGTGAAAGCGACAGGCAAGAATTCTGATTTTATCGTCTAGGACTTCATAAATTAGATGATGTTCTTGATCGATACGGCGTGACCAGCAACCAGATAGATCGTGTTTTAACGCTTCAGGTTGTCCTGTGCCTTCAAATGGATTCCGTTGGACTTCACGGATCAGTTTAACGATTTTTAAAGCTTTTTTACGATCATTTTCAATCCACCAAGCTAAGTCTTCAAAAGCATCTGTATCAAATTCCAAGTTTTTCACAGACTGATTCTAAAGAGATTCCATCTTGACGTTTTCTGGCTGAAAGTAGTCTTTTTTTCATAGTTGGACTGCTGAGTAAATAGGTGGTTTCTCTTTCTGCCATTAGTTCTCGCCAAAAGGCGATCGGGACAACTACCGATACTGTTTTTCCTTCTGAATCACAGATGTATTGTAATGCGTTAGTCATAGCAGCCAATATAACTTACTGGATTGGTCATAATTATAACTGATCGCCCCCTTCATCACCCACAAAACCCAATCGCCTAAATCTCAACATCAAACAGCGATCGCTCCCAGCACAAAATTTTGGGATAAATTTGTATTGACAACGTAAATACGCTTTGGCTAAAATATACGGTATGGATGTTTATTTTGTGCTGAACGGGATTAAATTTGTTTGGAATGAGGAGAAGGCTCGAATTAATCCTATTAATCATGATGGTGTGACATTCCAGCAAGCTACTGAAGCATTTTTTGATCCATTTTTAGTAGTAGTTGATGCAAGTCGTAATGATGAGGAACGAGATGCTGTGATTGGTTTAGATAAACGATGGAATCTTCTTTACGTTGTTTATGTTGAAAGGGAGAAAGATTTGATTCGGATTATTTCTGCAAGAAAGGCAACACGCAAGGAGTATGAATATTATGAAAACTGAAGTTCTAAAAAAACGATTGGATCGAAATCGTCCGATGGCAACGGTGACAATCCGTATTCCTGAGGATGTTATCGATGATTTGAAAAAAGTTGCGCCATTGTTAGGATTTTCTGGATATCAGCCTTTAGTTCGTGCTTATATTGGGCAGGGGCTTCGTGCTGATCTTGAGCGGCTGGATGGAGACTCTGTTTCTATATTTATTGAGAGTTTAAAGCGTCACGGTGTAAGTGATGATGTGATTCGTGACGCTTTGAGTGAGGTTGTTTAATTATATTTTTGCGCTCACCCTACTACACCACCCATAAACCCGATCGCCTAAATCTCCACATCAAACAGCGATCGCCCCTCATCACCCACAAACCCGATCGCCTATTCACCCAAACCAAACAACGATCGCCACTCATCATCCACAAAACCGATCACCTATTCTCCACATCAAACAGCGATCGCTCTTCACCACCCACAAAACCCGATCGCCTATTCCCTTAAATCAAACAGCGATCGCCCCTAACCACCCATAAAACCAGATCGCCTATTTCTTCAAGCCAAACAGAGATCCCACTTCATCACCCATAAACTGCGATCAACTATTTTCAAACCAAAAGTGGGATCGCCCGAAAACTCATACAGATATTCTAAAATGATTTGTGGGAAATGTGTTTTATTGAATTAGTTAAACCATATACAACCCATAAATCCTCATCATAAATATTTAACAATCCGAATAATTCATTATGATTTCAAAAAAAGAGAACCTTATTCTTGCTAAAAAATTAGTTATTTATAATAATTTTGCGGAAATCGATGACTTGGTGGGACGGCTTTTGGTGGAGCTACAAATTTATCCAATACCTCGAATATTATGGGATTTTGAAATATTGGGTATGGAAGTGCCTCAATTTCATGCTGTTTTTGCTAGTGAAAGTCTATTAGAAAACTTCTTTTTAGGACATCTAATACAAGTTGAACTTCTTAAATTAGGAGAAATTAGTCGTGGCGCAGATATTTCTTCCATTGCTAAAGGAACAGCTTTAAGAACCTATTTAGATTTAGATGATCCAGAGACTCTATCACATAAATTTAACTTTTGTTTAACTAACACAAGATTTCAAAGGATTTTTCACTGTCACAGTCTTCAAGAAGATTGTAATGGTGGCGTTCTAAAGGGAATTCCTTTGAATTCTAAATGGGCTATCAATCTAGAAATAGGTGAGCAAGCTTGTAAATGGCTTGATATGAGAGAAGATAATGTTGGTACATATTTAACAGGGGTAGGGACTCTTTTTCAGTTAAAAGAAACTGAGGAGGCTGAAGAACTACCTGAATCACTTACAAACATTAGCATCAATGAAGCCGAAGAAGTACTTAGAAATCTTGGCTTACTTCTTTCCTATGCTAATGGAGGATTTATAGCACCTGTCTTTATTGAAGGTGAGAAATATACCAGATATGAATCAGACGAAAATGATCTCAAAAGCAAATCATTTATCTCAACTGACACTACGTCTTCACTTATAAGCACTGCGTCTCAGTTTACATCTCTTGAAAAGCTAGGGAAAAGCTGGCTAACAGAAGACAGTGATTTAGCAGTTTTCATTAGCTGCTTTGACAGCTTTGAAAAAATGCTTGCTCAACCATTTTGGAGAGAGACTTTTTATTTTGTTCTAGTGCAATACTTTCAGGCAACAAGTAGCGATAACTGGGAATTAGCAGCTAGTGCTACTGGAACAGCATTAGAGCGATTAAGTTATGCTATTCTAGTGGAAGATGAGAATAATTTAACTACAAAAGCAAGATGCGAATTGTTATTCGATATTAGACGTACTGATATAGCTAAAACTGCTTGGAATCTTGGACGTAGAGCAGGACAGGAACATATTTCTACTACTGGTAAAAGATTGAGACTAATGCTTGAACGTATAGGCTTAACAAAAAGTAGGGGTTATTTTGATATAGATTTCGTACAAGATTTTTTGTCAGTTCGTAATGATGCTGTACATCCGCAAGTTAGCGAAATAACTTTAGAAGATCGTTATCGCGCAATAATGCAAGCCATCCAATGGATTGATGACGTTTTACTATGGAGACTTGGTTATGAAGGTCATTACATTGATAGAGTGACTGGCTCATTTCCGACATTAGATAATCCTAATTTAAATTTAAGATACGATCTATCTTTGCGAGATTCCAGTTGGTAAAAGAATAGATTAATGTTTAAGTCTAGTTAAAGAAGGAAAAAGATGACAACTAATAGCCCAACTATATTTGCAGAAGAATTAGCCAATGAGCTAGACAAAATTCCTGAGCAATATTGGTCAAACCTTTTGCAGATCATTCGTTTGTTTCGTGAAAGCGTTACGCCAGAATCAGAAAGCCATTCTCAAGATCCTGCAATTGTCGAAGCCATTGAAGATTTAGGGCTTGTCCATGCCATGCTAGAAGTCAAGGATGAAAAGCCTCTTAGTCTCCAAGAAGCGCTTGCCGAAATGGAAAGAGCATGAATGTCAATTATCTTCCTAGCTTTCTTAAAGAACTTAAAGCGCTCAGAAGTACACCTTACTTCAAACCCATAAACACTCTTGTATTTGAGGAGATTCCCAAACTTTCTGGGTTGGCAGATATCAAAAATGTCAAAAAGCTACAGGGGTATGAAAATGCGTATCGAATCAAAGTAGGAGATTATCGAATTGGTGTGATCTTTGAAGGCGAAACCGTTACATTTTGTAGAGTTCTGCATCGCAAAGAAATTTATCGCTATTTCCCATAAACTAACTATCCTGCTGCCGCGTATGCAATACAGGCTTTAAAATCTTCTCGCGTTAGATCAGGAAAATCCTCAAGTATCTCTGCTTCGGTCATATCAGAAGCTAGATATTCAAGAACTTCATAAACCGTAATTCGCAAACCACGCACACAAGGCTTACCACCTCGCTTATTTGGCTCAATCGTGATGTAATTTCGGTAGTTCATATTTGTAGCCTAAAGAATAGGGCGGCACAAGCCGCCCTTTTTTATTTTACTCTACACCTTCAATGCGGTCTTCGAGTTCTTGATATAGCTCACGCAATCTATCCAGATTCTCTTCACTGGTTTCCCAATAGCCGCGACCATTGACTTCTAGAAGAGTACCAACAATCTTACGGAACGAATTGGGATTGAGATTTTTGAGCCGATCGCACATCTCTTTATCGTTCACATAGACATCATTGACATCTTCGTAAACCCAGTTATCCACTGCGCCAGCCGTTGCTGACCAGCCCATTGTGTTGACAAGGCGCTTCGAGATTTCGCGCACACCTTCGTAACCACTCTTGAGCATTCCCTCATACCACTTGGGATTGAGAATCTTGGTACGGGTATCGAGGCGAACTGTCTCGGTCAGAGTGCGGACTTGAGCGTTTGCAGTAGTGGTGTCAGCGACAAAGGAAGCTGGTTTTTTGCCATCTTTGCGGAGACTGCCAACGAGCTTGGTGGGGTCAGAGTCGAAGTAGTGAGATACATCGGTGAGACTGATTTCTGACGAGTCCAAGTTTTGGAAGGTCATGTCAACGGTCTTCAGTGAGGCTTCGTAAAGCTGACGCTGTTGAGTGTTGCTGACATTCGCACCAAAGGCGAAGGACTTGCGCGATAAGTACATCTGCTGCAATTCTTCTTCGTTTTCCCATGTGCTGTTTTCCACAGCAAGGTTGACGTTAGAGGAATAGGAACCCGATGAGTTACTGAAGACGCGAGTTGCGGCTTGACTGATGGTTAAACCAAACTCTTCGGCTTGGGCGATCGCGTGTTTGCGGACAAAGTTCATTTCCAAAGGCTCATCGGCTTCGGCTGCCATACGCACAGCGCGATCGATTAAGTCCATTTGATTCACAAACAAATCACGGAATACGCCAGAGCAGTTAACAACCACATCAACGCGAGGTCTGCCTAGTTCTGCGAGAGGAGTTAGTTCCAACCGATTGATGCGACCTAGGGCATCGGGCATGGGCTTCACGCCGATCATGCAGAGAACTTGAGCGAGGGATTCGCCATAGGTCTTGATGTTGTCAGTTCCCCAGAGCACGACAGCGATCGTTTCGGGATAAACGCCATTGTTATCTTGACGTTGCCGTTCTAAGAGGCGATCGACTACGGTTTTCGCGGCTTGTACTGCTGCACTCGTAGGGATCGAGTTAGGATCGAGAGCGTGCATATTCTTGCCAGTAGGTAGCACCAAGGGATTACGAATGGGGTCACCACCGGGGCTAGGCAGAATATAGTCACCTTCGAGGGCGCGAATTAGACCACCAAGTTCGTTATCAGCGACGATTTGTTTGAGACAGAACTCTAAAAACTCAAATAGAGGTTTGATGTCATCTTTATTGATATTGGGATAGCCATTCTCTTGGAAAACTTCAATCCAAGGCTCGGTTTTACCCATTCTAAAGAAGTTCAGCACTGAGAGTTTAGAAACTCTGCCATCGTCATCAGCCTTCGCTTTGACCAATGCACCTACGGATTTATTGGCGATCGCGCGAATGTTAGCCAAAAGTTCCACATCGGCGTAAATACCTTTGTCACTGGATTTGTATAGCTGTTCGATATCGCGTCCAATACATTCACACATGATCCGAAGTAAAGACTTCATGTTGTCTTCGGGGCGATCGAAGCTGGCAATGCTTGTCAATACATCGGTGACATCTTCAACCTTTGGAGGTTCGCCAACAACGTGCAAGCCACAGGGCAGAACGCGAGACTCGATTTCCATCAGCTTGTTATAAACCTGACCGATGACGTTATCGCGCTCTTCAAGGGACATTTCCTTGGCATCTTGGTCAGGAAGCTGCACATCCTTATCTAGATTGACCAAGCGTACCTTGTCCATGATCGTATTGGTAATTTGCACACCACGACCACCGAGGCGCAGATCCTTGTAAGACGCAATCAGTTCACTCAATTCTTGCAAGTTACGGCTCAAGCCTGCATTTTCGGGCGCAGGAGTGATATAGCTGATAATCGTGGCATAACCGCGACGTTTAGCGATCGTGGCTTCCGATGGATTGTTAACGGCGTAATAATAGATATTCGGCAAAGCTCCAATCAAGCTATCAGGGAAACATTCGCCCGACATTCCCACCTGTTTACCTGGCATGAATTCCATTGAACCGTGAGTACCGAAGTGGAGGACTGCATCGGCTCCCCAGATATGGTTCAGATAGGTATAGTAAGCAACAAACCCGTGGTGGGGTGACGCGGATTTGCTAAAGAGCAAGCGCATGGGGTCACCTTCATAACCAAAGGTAGGCTGTACGCCTACAAAGATGTTTCCATATTGCTTACCGTAAATCAGCAGATTCTGACCATCAGAATTGAGATGTCCGGGGGCGGCTCCCCATTGCTCGATAATGCGATCGACGTAGGGAGTATGGGCTTCATACTCAGGCACAGACATCTTGTAAGCAACATTCAGTTCAGGACTGCCAACCATGGCTTCAGGATTATGCAGAATTTCTGACATCATATCGTGGGATGTCTTGGGCAAGCCTTGCACATCATAGCCATTGTTGCCAAGAGCTTCGGCAACTTTGTGAATGGAAGAGAATACATCTAAGTAAGCGGCCGTGCCAATATTTCCCTTATCAGGTGGAAAGCTGAAAATGGTGATAGCTAGTTTCTTCTCGTGGCGAGGCTTGCGGCGCAGATTTGCCCATTTGATCGCACGGTTGGCGATGGTTTCAAGGCGATCGCCGATCGCATGAGATCTTCCCGTCATACTATCGCGCCCCGAAAGCACAATGGGATCGAGTCCGCCATCGAGTTCTGGTAGCGCAACCTGTAGCGCTACTTGCACAGGATGCAATCCGAGATCGCTATCTTGCCATTCTTCAGTAGTTTGGAAAACGAGGGGTAAAGCCACCATGTAGGGACGATTTAGCTTTTCGAGGGCTTCGATCGCTTTGGGATGATCTTGTTTAGCAGGCCCCCCAACTAATGCAAAACCAGTCAGTGAAACGACGCTATCGACGATCGCCCGATCCTTTTGCTTAGGATCATAGAAATATTCTTCAACTGCTTTTGAGAAATCTAAGCCCCCATTAAATACGGAAATCACCCTTGCTCCAAGAGACTCCAGTTCTTGTACCATCGCCACATAATGCGCGTCATCGCCTGTGACAAGGTGAGTTCTTGCCATGAGAAGCCCCACACATGGCGCGAGGGGATCTTTCATTTCTTCAGGAATATCTGTACGTGAGTTAAACCAGTTTAAATAGTCGGTAGTAGTCTCAAACATCTTGGGAGCAAGGGGATGCCACAGTCCCATGTCTAAGTAATTGACAGGATCTTTAATTTGTAAAGGTGCGGAACCATTTTCTTTTGCTCGCGCTTTGACCGTCGGCAGATAATTTTGGGCAAGCATCAACAAGAAATTTTCAAGGTTTTCCGTTGATCCCCCTAGCCAATATTGAAAGCTCAACATGAAGTTGCGAGCATCCTGAGCCTTGTCCATCGGCATATATTTAAGAATCTTAGGCAGGGTCTGGACGACCTTGAGCATACTGTCTTGAAAAGAACTACCTGATTTCTCTTTACGCTTCCGCATAAACTGGGCGATCGCACTTTTCGACTGCCCCAGATTTTCCATACTGAATGAACCCATCTTATTAAGGCGCATCACCTCAGGCATCGATGGGAATACCACACAGGCGGATAGGCGATCGCGATGGGGGGCAACTGCTTGGGCAATCTTCGTGGCGAGATCGTCTATAAAAATTAGTGAGGCAATAAAAATATCGGCTTCCGCAATATCTTCTTTAAAGGCTTCGTAATTTTCTGGACTACGTAGCTCTTCGATTAAATAACCATTTACCTCGATCGCCAGATGAGGATTGTTTTTGTTGATTGACTTTACAGCCGCCGACATAGCGCTCTGATATTGAGGTTCAAGCACTACATAGACCAACTTCATTAAGACCCGACCCTGTAGATTTTCGGGAATGATACGTCTACCAGATAGTGTTGCGATCGGTGGCACAGAAGTGAACATGCAGTCTCCTTAAATTACTGTCCTGATTTTTTTAGAATGTTATGTATTGCGTTTGGTTATAGTGTTGCTAAAACTGTTACGTTCAGTAACAATTAGCAATTAAAGATTTATACCTATTCACTATTTAATACCAGACAAGCATTGCTATGGTTGATTTTGGGCAATAAATGCAATAATTTTAAATTGATTTGTTTACATTTCGT
The DNA here is from genome assembly GCF_034931345.1 of Pseudanabaena sp. CCNP1317. Classification (NCBI taxonomy): domain Bacteria; kingdom Bacillati; phylum Cyanobacteriota; class Cyanophyceae; order Pseudanabaenales; family Pseudanabaenaceae; genus Pseudanabaena; species Pseudanabaena sp. CCNP1317. The sequence goes on from NZ_JAYGIF010000023.1 coordinate 23,928, forward strand.
TACATTTTGCAGCATTTGTGACAAAGAAATGTAAATATTTTTTAAATCTCTTTAAAGAACTTGAGCTAAAATCGAATCCATAAGCAATCCTAAGTAGTTTGAGAGAGTGCGCCCCAAAGGGACGCACTCTCTCAAACTGTATCCCACAAATGAATTAGGATTGCTATAAATCAAATAACAACAAAGAATTTAGAGAACATAGTTATGACATGGCAGCAATCTGTAACACCTCTGCACCGCTTTTATAGTTGCTTGCCTTACCTACTGCCCATATCGGCGGGTGTAATCTATGGGGCGACCTTGTTTCAGCAATTCCCAATTCTCGTACTTCCCTTTTTCCCGTTTATTTGGCTGTATGGAAATGTTTTAGCATTTCCTCTAGTACCTGTGCTTGGGTTGACAGGCGAATTTTTCCTGTTTATGGGGTTATTCTTTTTGGTGGTGAGAGATGCTCGTGTTCCTCATTTTGTTCGATTCAACACAATGCAAGCTTTGCTAATGCAAATAGTATTATTTATTGCTCAACTTGTATTTCAAGTAGTCCAACAGTTGTCTAGCAATGGATTGCCATCTGTGATCAGCGCCACCATCGCCAATACCATTTTTATTGGTACAACTCTAATAGCTGGCTATGCCATTTATCAAAGTGTCAAAGGTGAATATTCTGACATTCCTACTCTTTCACAAGCAGCCTCATTTCAGTGCGAGTTATAAAACTAATCTAGGCATAGATTTTATGAGACCTAGTGATCTTTAGACAGTTTAAAAATAATTTGAAAATCAATAGAGATTTATGGCACGACGTAGTTCAGTTGACGCTTTAGATAGGCTTTATTCAAGCTTACCCTATCTATTACCGATCGCATCAGTAGTTTTATTTGGAAGAGTATCTCTGTTTACACAAATCCCTATTTTAGAGACAATATTCTTCCCAATCCTCAAAATAGAAGAGATTTTATCCACTTCAATTATTGATTTTATTTCTATTCGTCTTGTTGTTTGGTTTAGTGTATTTATTTTTGTTGTTAGAAACTATAAAATCAAACATTTTATTCGTTTCAATTCTATCCAAGCTTTATTACTAGATATTATTGTTATCCTTATCACTGTGATAGTAAAACTTCTAGGGCAAATATCATTTTTATACTTTATATTGGAAATTATTTTAAATGTTACCTTCTTAGGAATAGTAGCAGCATTTTTATATTCAGTATTTCAATGTGCGATGGGAAAATATGCTGAGATTCCTGTAATATCTAACGCTGCTTACCAACAGACACCTTAACAACTCCAAACACAACACATTGCGCTGAAAGAAAAACTAGATAAACTTTTAAAACCTCCGCTTCACTAAGTTTTTATAGCTGTCACTGAGTGTAATAAAACGCAAGAATTGATTGGTGGCGCGTTGCACCACTAATAAATTCTTGCATTTTGATTTATCCTATAGCAAAGTTTATCTACACTACTTTAAGGTGAGTTCGATATAGCCATTTGCGGCGTGCTTCGCACGCCGCAAATGGCGAAGAATGGTAAGAATCTCCAAGCGATTCTTACCATTCTTCGCTTTCGTCGAACTGACGTTTCTTTAATCCCAAATCATATTTCTATTTTTTATTTGCTGATACAAAGCGCTCGATCGCTGCGTAATCTTGGTGTATTTGGATATTGGTATAGCTGCCATTTGCCTGTAACAGCGATCGCACTATTTCTGCTTGTCCCGCCATTAGTTCCACAATCCAAAATCCGCCTAAAATTAAATATTGTGGTGCAGTATTAACTAACTCCCGAATTGCCACAAGTCCATCTTCACCACCATCTAGAGCTAAATGTGGCTCATGATTGGTTACTTCTGGTTGCAAATTTAAAACTTCAATACTAGGTATATAAGGCGGATTTGAAATAACTCCCGCAATTTGGTTTTGTAAATTTAATTTAGCTAATGGCTCAAACCAACTGCCGTGATGAAAATGGATTTGCTGATAATTCTTACTAGCATTAATTTTGGCGATTTCTAAAGCAGCTTGACTGCAATCAACTGCATGAATTTCTGCTTGCGGAAATTGCTGTGCTAAAGCGATCGCGATCGCGCCGCTACCAGTCCCTAAATCTACCCAAATACCATTTTGATAAATAGGATCTTGGCAATTCTCAGCAATAATATCAATTATTAATTCGGTTTCAGGACGCGGAATTAATACGGCAGGAGAAACCTGCAATTCTAAATTGCGCCATGTTACTGATCCTGTTAGGTACTGTACAGGAACGCGATCGCTTAATCTTTTTTGCCAAAGTTGATCGAGTTTAGTTAATAATTCAGGTGTAATTTTTTGCGAGATATTAGGCGATCGTAATCTTAAGTCCAATTTGTCTAAGCAAGTTAGCCGTAAAACTAGCCAATCAAGCTCATATACAGGTACATCATATTGTTTTGCTGATAAAAAACTGCGATCGTACCACGCCCAAAAAGTCATAATTAATCCTCCCAAACAAAAGGCTCGCAATGCGAGCCTTTTGTTTATTTTTTACGCTTATTCATATCTTCGAGATAAGCCTGTTGGTAACTGAGAAAGCTGTTATGCCATTCTTGAAAACGGCGATCGCCATCACGCACCAACATTTGACGATACTTTTCTGAAGGAATATATGGTTTTGAAGTTGTCATAATGCTTATCCACTAAACTTCGTTTAGATGGTAACGCATTGCGTCACCATCTAAACTATAGCTTCACCACAAAGGCATCGGTGACACCTTGAATATGCACGATTTCATCAAGCAAACCGCTAGGCAAAGGATCGTCAATATTCAAAACCATGACTGCTTCACCGCGCACCATGCGACGACCAACTTGCATACTGGCAATGTTCACATTGAAGTTACCAAGCAACGAGCCAATTCTACCGATAATCCCTGGCATATCACGATGCAGAGTCAACAACATATAGTGAGTTGGTGCAACGTTGATCGGAAACTCATTGATGCTGGTAATCCGAATTTCAGACTTGCCGAGCAATGCACCAGTTACTGACTGTTCGCCTTGGCTACCATGAGCCGTCAAGTGAATCGAGCCACTGTAATCCTCTACAGAAGGATCGCGAGTTTCGGTAACGTGAATACCACGTTCTTTAGCCTCGATGCTGGCATTGACAAAGTTAACTCGTTCGCGCAGAGCAGGAGAGAGCAAACCTTTGAGCGCAGCCACGACAATTGGTTGACTTTCGCTGTTAGCGATTTCACCTTGGAGCTTGACATTCAGAGTATCGACACGACCACCAGCCAGTTGACCAACCAGATTGCCCAGCATTTCGGCAAGTTGCAGGTAAGGCTTGAGTTTTTGCCATACATCGGGACGCAATCCAGGGATATTCACCGCCGATCGCGCAGGTAATCCGAGCAAGACATCACGGATTTGTTCGGCAACATCGACGGCTACATTGGTTTGAGCTTCTTCGGTGGATGCGCCAAGGTGAGGTGTCAAGATTACGTTTGCGCCGAGTTCGCGTAAACCAGAATCAGCTTCGAGAGGCTCATTTTCAAATACATCAAGGGCGATGCCGCCGACTTTACCACTCTTGATCGCTTCAGCGATCGCTACTTCATCAATAATCCCGCCTCTAGCGCAGTTGATGATTCTCACGCCATCTTTCATGATTGCAATGCGATCGGCATTAATCAAATGTGCAGTTTCTTTAGTTTTGGGTAAATGCAACGTGATGTAATCAGCTTCACGCAGCAAAATTTCTAGCTCAACCAGATGGACACCTAATTTCTCAGCACGCTCTGCGGTCAAGAATGGGTCATAGGCGAGAATCCGCATTCCCAGAGACTTGGCAACAGTAGCAACGTGAGAGCCAATTTTGCCTAAACCAAGAATACCGAGGGTTTTCTTGTATACTTCAACGCCAGTAAAACTCTTGCGATCCCACTTACCACCTTTGAGGGATGCGTTAGCGGCAGGTATAAAACGCGATAGCGACATCATCATCGCCAGAGTATGCTCAGCCGCCGCGATCGTATTGCCTTCAGGAGAATTGACAACCACGATGCCCATGCGGGTAGCGGTTGGCACATCTACATTATCGACCCCAACACCAGCACGACCGATGATTTTGAGGTTTTTACCAGCTTCAACAGCTTCTTTGGTGAGCTTTGTACCAGAGCGAATCATGATCGCGTCGTATTCAGGGAGAACTTGGAGCAGTTCTTCGGGACTAAGGGTGGTTTTTACGTCAACGGTGGCGACCTGAGAAAGGATATCGATACCAACTTGATCGATGGGGTCAGAAACGAGAACTTTGGGCATAACGATTAAAAAATGTACCAGTGCCTATAGCGGAGGGTTTGCGGCTACGCTCTAAATCCTAAACGCCCTTGAATCAATGCAAGATAAACGCTAGATATCGCGCAGCTTAGACACACTAAGACGACAATAATTGCTTACATTAATAATATTAAAGCAAAAATGAACGCTCCCACGTTTCAGACACCTTGGAGTTGCTATCAATCTATAGCGCTTTTCAACCAAGCGAGGTACAAAGGTCTGTTTCTCTACCTTTGGCGAGAAAACAAACCCGTACTTCTCCATAACAACGCAAAAGATAGCTAGGACAAATCAAACCCAAAAAGATGAGTGACGGCGCGAAGCGCCGCCACTCATCTTTTTGGGTTTATGTTCTAAGCAACACTTACATTGCTATAGACTGAATAACTGCTATATAGAGTTTACTGAGGTTTGTGAAGTAAGAACCAAACCCAGTAAGGGTTTTAAACATGAATGTGCAATATTTACTGATTTTTGGGGCGGCGCTATTGGCGGGTGGGATCAATGGCATTGCTGGGGGAGGCAGTTTTATTTTGTTTCCTGTGCTCATGTTTGTTGGCATTCCGCCCATAACTGCGAATGCTACCAATGCGATCGCTTTGCTGCCAGGGACATTAGCCAGTGCGGGGGCCTATCGTCGCGAATTTGATCAAGATAAGCGATCGCTCATTCAAGTATGTATATTGGGGGTAATTGGGGGGCTAGCAGGAGCAATTTTGCTTCTCAGAACGCCATCGGCAACTTTTTTACAAGTTTTACCTTACCTATTATTGACAGCAACATTAGCTTTTGCCTTTAGCAATAAAATGACGCTATGGGTTGAGCAGCAGCAATCTCGATTTGCGAAGCTCCGAGAATTGCGAACAGTCTTCATTACGATCTTGCAATTAGTTGTGGCTGTGTATGGAGGCTTTTTTGGGGGCGGGATGGGAATTTTATTTTTGGCAACCTTTGCGCTGATGGGGATGACCAATATCCATCGCATGAATGCTTATAAGGTCATGCTCACCAGTTGTATCAATGCAGTAATCGTTATTCCTTTTGTCCACGCGGGGGTGATTCTTTGGCAGGAAGGGGCGATCGCAGCGATCGGTGCTTCTATTGGAGGTTATCTCAGTGCTTACTATGTTCAAAAGATTGCCCCCATAGTAGTAAAGCGCTTTGTGATTGGTGTTGGTTCCGCGATGACGCTGTACTTTTTTATTAAAAGTTGGTTTGCTTAAGGCTGAATTTAGATGGTTGCCTAATTTACGCCAAATTTGGACAAAAGTTGGACGTTTGAGTTACGCATCTTACCTATAGCCATACTTGAGTTACTCCCTTCCCAGTGAAGAATTATACGTTGCGGCGCTTCGCGCCGCAACGTATAATTCTTGGTTTTTGATGTATATTTCTTTGGTGGGAAGGGAGTAATTCTCTATTTTCAAAATATGAAAACACAAAGTATTCTGTCTAACATCGTTCTATATGGTCGCTCGGTATGGCAGATAGTGCGATCGCGTCTTAGTCCTAAAAAAGGAATTGAGGATATCCTAAACTACCGATATATCTCGGACAAGTTAGCTACAAGTGGTCAACCAACCGCCACAGAACTGACTTTAATTAGTCAAGCAGGATATAAGACTATTCTCAATTTAGCACCGCCAAATGCTTCTAATGCTCTGCCAGAGGAACAAGTGATCGCAACTAGTTTGGGAATGAATTACATTAACATCCCCGTAGTTTGGGATCATCCGACCATGGCAGACTTTAATCAGTTTTGCGATGTGATGGACAATCACAAAGACAAACCGATTTTTGTTCATTGTGCGATGAATATGCGCGTATCTGCATTTATGTATCTCTATCGTCATTTGAAGATGGGAGTCCCTGCGTCAGAAGCATATTCAGCCATGAAAACTGTCTGGGAACCCAATGTTATTTGGCAGAAGTTTATTGAAAATGCGATCGCCTCTAATTACAGTAACTTCCGAGCAAGCGAATCTCAAGAAAATTTTTAAAAGCATTGCAAAGCAATGCTTTTAAAAATTTTCTTGATTTGAATTTGAGCGCAAAGCGCTGTAAATTAACTATTACCTAAATCCTAAAAACTATGGAAACTAAACCACCTCTTCCTCCATTTACCCTAGAAACCGCCAAAGCCAAAATCCAAGCTGCGGAAAATGCTTGGAATACTCGTGAGCCAGATCGCGTTGCCCTTGCCTATACCGAAGATTCTGAATGGCGCAATCGTAATGAATTTGTAAATGGGCGCGATGAGATTAGAGAATTTCTCAAACGCAAATGGGCAAGAGAACTAGATTACCGATTGAGAAAAGAACTTTGGTGTTTTATGAATAATCGCATTGCGGTGCGATTTGAGTATGAATATCATGACGAAGCAGGTAATTGGTATCGTGCCTACGGTAATGAAAATTGGGAATTTGCAGAAAATGGATTGATGATGCGCCGCTTTGCTAGCATTAACGACTTAGCGATCCAAGAAAGCGATCGCAAGTTTCGCTGGGAACGTTAAATTTACAACGCTAAGCGCTTAAATCCAAACCAAGAAGATTTTTGAAAGTGTTGCTTTGCAACACTTTCAAAAATCTTCTTGGTTCGTTTGATCGGTAACTGATGTTACGTGGAACTCAGATGATGAATCTCATGCTGGTAGAGAAGCAGGGCAACCACGGGGGGATTGCCCCTACCTGTAAATTTTAGATCTTGTAGATACTGTCTTGAGTACCAAAAAGTCAAGAGGGAATTTTAACAAAATTAGGATCGAAAGAACGCTGAGACTTGAGAACACCAAAGACCTGTCGTAACAGCTTGTGCATTACAGCACCAATG